>NZ_JBSGXB010000262.1:0-11210 GCF_053609185.1 Streptomyces sp. NPDC054956
GTCGTTTCGGGGTCGGTGCGGGGGATGGGCCCCGGCTCCGGTCCGGGCCTCGGGCCTCCCCCCTGACACAGAAAACCGGCGGGGCACCAGGGGCCTCTCGGCTCCCCGGCACCCCGCCGGTAACGTTTCTGCTGGGCTCGCGCCCGGTACTTCCGTCGGACTAGATGTCCTCGTGCGCCACCGCGCGCCGCGCGTCCGCGTCCAGCACGCCCCAGCTGATGAGCTGCTCGGTCAGGACCGAGGGGGACTGGTCGTAGATGACGGCGAGGGTGCGCAGGTCGTCCTGGCGGATCGAGAGCACCTTGCCGTTGTAGTCGCCGCGCTGGCTCTGGATGGTGGCCGCGTAACGCTGCAGCGGGCCGGCCTTCTCCGCGGGGACGTGGGCCAGGCGCTCCAGGTCCAGACGCAGCTTCGGCGGCGGCTCGGCCGCTCCGCCGGGGGTCGTGCCGGGCAGCAGTTCCTGCACCGGAACACCGTAGAAGTCCGCCAGCTCGGCGAGGCGCTGGACGGTCACGGCGCGGTCCCCGCGCTCGTAGGAACCGACCACCACGGCCTTCCAACGGCCCTGGGACTTCTCCTCGACACCATGGAGGGAAAGGCCCTGCTGGGTGCGGATGGCGCGGAGCTTGGCCCCGAGCTGTTTGGCGTATTCGCTGGACATAACGCTCCCGGACGCTGTGCGCTGTGACGACATGGACGCATGGACGACATGGCCCACGAGATGGACCACGTGCGGCTCCGCCGCGCGGCTGGTAACTCACTGTGAGGTTACGCAGCGTTACTTGGATGCGTCAAGCCGAATGGTCTCCAACGCCCACTTAAGAGGGGTCCTGAGCAGCCCCGGTGCGAGGCCCGGGGAATACCCCTGGTACCGTGGAACAGGTACATCAGACGTCCTTTAAGGTCCGTCCCGTGAGGCGGAGAAGGAGGTCCTTTTCATGGACACTCAGCAGCAGTCCGATGTCATGCGCCCCGTTCTCGAAGCGCAGGACATCGCCCGGGTCCTGACCCGGATCGCCCACGAGATCGTCGAACGCGCCAAGGGCGCCGACGACGTGGTGCTCCTCGGCATTCCCACCCGCGGCGTGTACCTCGCCCGCCGGCTGGCCGCCAAGCTCGAAGAGATCACCGGTGCCAAGATCCCGGTCGGCTCCCTCGACATCACCATGTACCGCGACGACCTCCGGATGAAGCCGGCCCGCGCCATCGGCCGCACCGAGATCCCCGGCGACGACATCGACGGCCGCCTGGTCGTCCTCGTCGACGACGTCCTCTTCTCCGGCCGCACCATCCGCGCCGCCCTCGACGCCCTCGGCGACATCGGCCGCCCCCGCGCCGTGCAGCTCGCCGTCCTCGTCGACCGCGGCCACCGCGAACTGCCGATCCGCGCCGACTACGTCGGCAAGAACCTCCCCACCTCGCTGCGGGAGAACGTCCAGGTCCAGCTCCAGGAGGAGGACGGCCGCGACGCCGTACTGCTCGGCCAGCGGACCGACCGGGCAGCGGGGCAGTAGCCCGTACGAGTGATCGGGCCCCCTCGGGGGGTCCGCGCCGAAGCCTGCCCTGCCGCACCCCCAAGCCCGCTGTTCGCCCTCCCCACAGCTCTGACCTCACCGACGTACGGAGAATCCGGATGAAGCGCCACCTCATCTCGGCCGCCGACCTCACGCGCGACGACGCCGTCCTGATCCTCGACACCGCCGAGGAGATGGCCCGCGTCGCGGACCGGCCGATAAAGAAGCTGCCCACCCTGCGCGGCCGCACGATCTGCAACCTCTTCTTCGAGGACTCCACCCGCACCCGGATCTCCTTCGAGGCCGCCGAGAAGCGCCTGTCCGCCGATGTGATCAACTTCGCGGCCAAGGGCTCCAGCGTCTCCAAGGGCGAGTCCCTCAAGGACACCGCCCAGACCCTGGAGGCCATGGGCGTCGACGCGGTCGTCATCCGCCACCACGCCTCCGGCGCCCCCTACCGGCTCGCGACCTCCGGCTGGATCGACGCCCCCGTCATCAACGCCGGCGACGGCACCCACGAGCACCCCACCCAGGCACTGCTCGACGCCTTCACCATGCGCCGCCGCCTGGTCGGCAAGGACGCCGGGCTCGGCAAGGACCTCAACGGCCGCCGGATCACCATCGTCGGCGACATCCTGCACAGCCGGGTCGCCCGCTCCAACGTCCACCTGCTGCACACCCTCGGCGCCGAGGTCACCCTGGTGGCCCCGCCCACCCTGGTGCCCGTCGGCGTCGAGGCCTGGCCGTGCGAGATCTCGTACAGCCTGGACGAGGTGCTGCCGAAGTCCGACGCCGTGATGATGCTGCGCGTGCAGCGCGAGCGGATGAACGCGGCCTTCTTCCCGACCGAGCGCGAGTACTCCCGCCGCTACGGGCTGGACGGCACCCGCATGGCGCGGATGCCCGAGCACGCCGTCGTGATGCACCCCGGCCCGATGGTCCGCGGCATGGAGATCACCGCCGAGGTCGCCGACTCCGACCGCTGCACGGTCGTCGAGCAGGTCGCCAACGGCGTCTCCATCCGCATGGCCGTCCTGTACCTGCTGCTCGGAGGCTCCGAGCCCGCCGTCACCACCAGCACCACCGCCGCCCGCACCGAGGAGACGAAGTAAAGATGAGCAAGATCCTGATCCGTGGCGCGAAGGTACTCGGTGGCGAGGCGCAGGACGTCCTGATCGACGGCGAGACCATCGCCGAGGTCGGCCAGAACCTCTCCGCCGAGGGCGCGACCGTCATCGAGGCCGAGGGCCGGACCCTCCTCCCGGGCCTCGTCGACCTCCACACCCACCTGCGCGAGCCCGGCCGCGAGGACTCCGAGACCGTCCTCACCGGCACCCGCGCCGCCGCCTCCGGCGGCTACACCGCCGTGTTCGCCATGGCCAACACCTTCCCCGTCGCCGACACCGCCGGCGTCGTCGAGCAGGTGTGGCGCCTGGGCAAGGAGTCCGGCTACTGCGACGTGCAGCCCATCGGCGCCGTCACCGTCGGCCTGGAGGGCAAGCAGCTCTCCGAGCTGGGCGCCATGCACGAGTCCGCCGCCCGCGTCACCGTCTTCTCCGACGACGGCAAGTGCGTCGACGACGCCGTGATCATGCGCCGCGCCCTGGAGTACGTGAAGGCCTTCGGCGGCGTCGTCGCCCAGCACGCCCAGGAGCCGCGCCTGACCGAGGGCGCCCAGATGAACGAGGGCATCGTCTCGGCCGAGCTCGGCCTCGGCGGCTGGCCGGCCGTGGCCGAGGAGTCGATCATCGCCCGCGACGTCCTGCTCGCCGAGCACGTCGGCTCCCGCGTCCACATCTGCCACCTCTCCACCGCCGGCTCCGTCGAGATCGTCCGCTGGGCCAAGTCCCGCGGCATCGACGTCACCGCCGAGGTCACCCCGCACCACCTGCTCCTCACCGACGAGCTCGTGCGCTCGTACAACCCGGTCTACAAGGTCAACCCGCCGCTGCGCACCGAGCGCGACGTGCTGGCCCTGCGCGAGGCGCTCGCCGACGGCACGATCGACATCGTCGCCACCGACCACGCCCCGCACCCGCACGAGGACAAGGACTGCGAGTGGGCCGCGGCCGCCATGGGCATGGTGGGCCTGGAGACCGCGCTCTCCGTCGTCCAGCAGACGATGGTGGAGACCGGACTGCTCGACTGGGCGGGCGTCGCCGAGCGGATGTCCTTCGCTCCGGCGCGCATCGGCGGCCTCCCGAACCACGGACGCCCCGTCTCGGCAGGTGAACCCGCGAACCTGACCTTGGTCGATACCTCGTACCGTGGTGTCGTGGACCCCGCACACTTCGCCTCCCGCAGCCGCAACACGCCTTACGAAGGCCGTGAGCTGCCGGGGCGCGTCACTCACACCTTCCTGCGGGGCCGGGCAACGGTCGTGGACGGGACACTGGCGTGACACCTGCAGTAATCCAACGGGCCGCCGAGGCCGCCGAACGACAGTCGGCGGAGGTGACGGACTGGGGCGCCCGCATCGCGTGGGTGGCCGGTCTGCTCGTCTTCATCGCGTTCGTGTACTGGCTGATGCGGCAGGGCTGGAAGTGGCGCGGCACCCTGCAGAGCGATCTGCCGGAGCTGCCCGCCGCCCCCAGCGGCCTGCCCGAGCACCGGCTGGCCCTGACCGGCCGGTACCACGGGTCCACCACCGCAGGGCAGTGGCTCGACCGGATCGTCGCCCGCGGTCTGGGCGTCCGCAGCCGGGTCGAGCTCACGCTCACCGATGTGGGCCTCGACGTGGTCCGTCCGGGTGCCACCGACTTCTTCGTACCGGCCGCGCAACTGCGCGGCGCCCGCCTCGACAAGGGAATCGCGGGCAAGGTACTCACCGAGGGCGGTCTCCTCGTCGTCACATGGGCGCACGGCGACAGGCTGATCGACTCCGGATTCCGCTCCGACCGCGCGGCGGAACACGCCGCCTGGGTCGAAGCGATCAACATCATGAACCACTCAATCACCACGACGGAAGGCGCCGAACGATGACGACCTCCACCAGGGGAGCAGCCAAAGCTCCCGCCGTACTCGTCCTGGAGGACGGTCGGATCTTCCGCGGCCGCGCCTACGGCGCTGTGGGGGAGACCTTCGGCGAGGCCGTGTTCTCCACCGGCATGACCGGCTACCAGGAGACCCTCACCGACCCGTCGTACCACCGGCAGGTCGTCGTGATGACCGCCCCGCACGTGGGCAACACCGGCGTCAACGACGAGGACCCCGAGTCCTCCCGCATCTGGGTCGCCGGGTACGTCGTACGCGACCCCGCGCGGGTCCCCTCGAACTGGCGCTCGCAGCGCTCGCTCGACGAGGAGCTCGTCAAGCAGGGCGTCGTCGGGATCTCCGGCATCGACACCCGCGCCCTGACCCGCCACCTGCGCGAGCGCGGTGCCATGCGCGTCGGCATCTTCTCGGGCGAGGCGGTCGCGGGTCCCACCGACGATGCCGCGCTGCTGGCCCGCGTGCTGGAAGCCCCGCAGATGAAGGGCGCCAACCTCTCCGCCGAGGTCGCCACCAAGGAGACGTACGTCGTCCCCGCGATCGGTGAGAAGAAGTTCACGGTCGCCGCCGTGGACCTCGGCATCAAGGGCATGACCCCGCACCGGATGGCCGAGCGCGGCATCGAGGTGCACGTGCTCCCCGCGACCGCCACCGTCGAGGACGTGTACGCGGTCAACCCCGACGGCGTGTTCTTCTCCAACGGCCCGGGCGACCCGGCCACCGCCGACGGCCCCGTCGCGGTCATGCAGGGCGTCCTGGAGCGCAAGACCCCGCTCTTCGGCATCTGCTTCGGCAACCAGATCCTGGGCCGCGCGCTCGGCTTCGGCACCTACAAGCTGAAGTACGGCCACCGCGGCATCAACCAGCCGGTCCAGGACCGCACCACCGGCAAGGTCGAGATCACCGCGCACAACCACGGCTTCGCCGTGGACGCACCCCTCGACAAGGTGTCCGAGACCCCCTACGGCCGCGCCGAGGTCTCCCACGTCTGCCTGAACGACAACGTCGTGGAAGGCCTCCAGCTGCTCGACCAGCCGGCCTTCTCCGTCCAGTACCACCCCGAAGCTGCCGCCGGCCCGCACGACGCCGCGTACCTCTTCGACCGTTTCACGTCTTTGATGGAAACCGCCCTGATGGAGGCCGAGCGTGCCTAAGCGCACCGATATCCAGTCCGTCCTGGTCATCGGCTCCGGCCCGATCGTCATCGGCCAGGCCGCGGAGTTCGACTACTCCGGAACCCAGGCCTGCCGCATCCTCAAGGCCGAGGGCCTGCGGGTCATCCTGGTGAACTCCAACCCCGCGACGATCATGACCGACCCGGAGATCGCCGACGCCACGTACGTCGAGCCGATCACCCCCGAGTTCGTCGAGAAGATCATCGCGAAGGAGCGCCCCGACGCGCTGCTCCCGACCCTCGGCGGCCAGACCGCGCTCAACACCGCCATCTCCATGCACGAGCAGGGTGTGCTGGAGAAGTACAACGTCGAGCTCATCGGCGCCAACGTCGAGGCGATCAACAAGGGCGAGGACCGCGACCTCTTCAAGGGCGTCGTCGAAGCAGTCAACGCCAAGATCGGCTACGGCGAGTCCGCCCGCTCGGTCATCTGCCACACGATGGACGACGTCATCCAGGGCGTCGACACCCTCGGCGGCTACCCCGTCGTCGTGCGCCCCTCCTTCACCATGGGCGGCGCCGGCTCCGGCTTCGCCCACAACGAGGAAGAGCTGCGCCGCATCGCCGGCCAGGGCCTCACGCTCTCCCCGACCACCGAGGTGCTCCTGGAGGAGTCCATCCTCGGCTGGAAGGAGTACGAGCTGGAGCTGATGCGCGACACCAAGGACAACGTCGTCGTCGTCTGTTCCATCGAGAACTTCGACCCGATGGGCGTCCACACCGGTGACTCGATCACCGTCGCCCCGGCGATGACGCTCACCGACCGCGAGTACCAGCGGCTGCGCGACATCGGCATCGCGATCATCCGCGAGGTCGGCGTCGACACCGGCGGCTGCAACATCCAGTTCGCGATCGACCCGGTCGACGGCCGCGTCATCGTCATCGAGATGAACCCGCGCGTCTCGCGCTCCTCGGCGCTCGCGTCGAAGGCCACCGGCTTCCCGATCGCCAAGATCGCCGCCAAGCTGGCCATCGGCTACACCCTCGACGAGGTCCCCAACGACATCACCGAGAAGACGCCGGCCTCCTTCGAGCCGTCCCTCGACTACGTCGTCGTCAAGGCCCCGCGCTTCGCCTTCGAGAAGTTCCCGCTCGCCGACAACACCCTCACCACCACCATGAAGTCGGTGGGCGAGGCCATGGCCATCGGCCGCAACTTCACCGAGGCCCTCCAGAAGGCCCTGCGCTCCTTGGAGAAGAAGGGCTCGCAGTTCACCTTCGTCGGCCCCACCGGCGACAAGGAAGAGCTCCTCGCCACCGCGGTCCGCCCGACCGACGGCCGCATCAACACCGTCATGCAGGCCATCCGCGCCGGCGCCACCCAGGAAGAGGTCTTCGAGTCCACGAAGATCGACCCCTGGTTCGTCGACCAGCTCTTCCTGATCAAGGAGATCGCCGACGAGCTGGCCGCCGCCGACAAGCTCCACCCCGAGCTGCTCGCCGAGGCCAAGCGCCACGGCTTCTCCGACGCCCAGATCGCCGAGATCCGCGGCCTGCGCGAGGACGTCGTCCGCGAGGTCCGCCACGCGCTCGGCGTCCGCCCGGTCTACAAGACGGTCGACACCTGCGCCGCCGAGTTCGCCGCGAAGACCCCGTACTTCTACTCGTCCTACGACGAGGAGTCCGAGGTCGCCCCGCGCGAGAAGCCCGCGGTCATCATCCTGGGCTCCGGCCCGAACCGCATCGGCCAGGGCATCGAGTTCGACTACTCCTGCGTCCACGCCTCCTTCGCGCTCAGCGACGCCGGCTACGAGACCGTGATGGTCAACTGCAACCCGGAGACCGTCTCCACGGACTACGACACCTCCGACCGCCTGTACTTCGAGCCGCTGACGCTCGAGGACGTGCTGGAGATCGTCCACGCCGAGTCGCTGGCCGGCCCCATCGCCGGTGTCATCGTCCAGCTCGGCGGCCAGACCCCCCTGGGTCTCGCGCAGGCCCTGAAGGACAACGGCGTCCCCGTCGTCGGCACCCCGCCGGAGGCCATCCACGCCGCCGAGGACCGCGGCGCCTTCGGCCAGGTCCTCGCCGACGCCGGCCTGCCCGCCCCCAAGCACGGCACCGCCACCACCTTCGCCGGCGCCAAGGCCATCGCCGACGAGATCGGCTACCCCGTCCTCGTACGCCCCTCGTACGTGCTCGGCGGCCGCGGCATGGAGATCGTCTACGACGAGGACCGGCTGTCCTCGTACATCGCCGAGTCCACCGAGATCTCGCCGACCCGCCCCGTGCTGGTCGACCGCTTCCTCGACGACGCCATCGAGATCGACGTCGACGCCCTCTACGACGGCACCGAGCTCTACCTCGGCGGCGTCATGGAGCACATCGAGGAAGCCGGCATCCACTCCGGCGACTCGGCCTGCGCCCTGCCCCCGATCACCCTCGGCGGCTACGACATCAAGCGGCTGCGCGCCTCCACCGAGGCCATCGCCAAGGGCGTCGGCGTCCGCGGTCTGATCAACATCCAGTTCGCGATGGCGGGTGACATCCTCTACGTCCTGGAGGCCAACCCGCGCGCCTCCCGGACCGTCCCCTTCACCTCGAAGGCGACCGCCGTCCCGCTCGCGAAGGCCGCCGCGCGCATCTCGCTCGGCACCACCATCGCCGAGCTGCGCGAAGAGGGCATGCTCCCGAAGACCGGCGACGGCGGCACCCTGCCGCTCGACGCGCCGATCTCCGTCAAGGAGGCCGTCATGCCCTGGTCGCGCTTCCGCGACATCCAGGGCCGCGGCGTCGACACCGTCCTCGGCCCGGAGATGCGCTCCACCGGCGAGGTCATGGGCATCGACTGCGTCTTCGGCACCGCCTACGCCAAGTCGCAGGCCGGCGCCTACGGCCCGCTGCCCACCAAGGGCCGCGCGTTCATCTCCGTCGCCAACCGCGACAAGCGCTCGATGATCTTCCCGGCCCGCGAGCTCGTCGCCCACGGCTTCGAACTCCTCGCCACCTCGGGCACCGCCGAGGTGCTGCGCCGCAACGGCATCAACGCCACCGTCGTGCGCAAGCTCAGCGAGGGCGAGGGCCCGGACGGCGAGAAGACCGTCGTCCAGCTCATCCATGACGGCCAGGTCGACCTGATCGTCAACACCCCGTACGGCACGGGTGGCCGCCTCGACGGCTACGAGATCCGTACGGCCGCCGTGGCGCGCGGCGTCCCGTGCCTCACCACGGTCCAGGCGCTCGCCGCGGCCGTCCAGGGCATCGACGCGCTCAACCGCGGCGACGTCGGCGTCCGCTCGCTCCAGGAGCACGCGGAACGCCTGACGGCGGCCCGCGACTAGCAGCCCGTACGACCCGTAGAGGGGAGGGGGACACCGTCGAGCGCGATGCGCGACGGATGTCCCCCTTCTCATGAGCGCACAAGCGAACTGGGAACCACTCGACGATGTACAAACTCTTCTTCAACCTGGTCTTCAAGCGGATGGACCCGGAGCAGGCCCACTACACGGCCTTCCGCTGGATCCGCCTCGCCGCGGCCACGCCGGTGCTGCGCACCTTCGTCGCCGCCTACCTGGCCCCGCGCCACGAGTCGCTGCGCACCGAGGCCCTCGGACTGCGGATGCACGGCCCCTTCGGGCTCGCGGCCGGCTTCGACAAGAACGCCGTCGCCATCGACGGGATGTCGATGCTCGGCTTCGACCACATCGAGATCGGCACGGTCACCGCCCAGGCGCAGCCGGGCAACCCGAAGAAGCGGCTGTTCCGGCTCGTCCCGGACCGCGCGCTGATCAACCGCATGGGCTTCAACAACGAGGGCTCGGCGGCCGTGGCCGCGCGCCTGGCCGCCCGTAACCCGGTCTTCAAGACCGTCGTCGGCGTGAACATCGGCAAGACGAAGGTCGTCCCGGAGGAGGAGGCCGTCGCCGACTACGTCGCCTCGACCGAACGCCTCGCGCGCCACGCCGACTACCTGGTCGTCAACGTCTCCTCCCCGAACACCCCGGGGCTGCGCAACCTCCAGGCGACGGAGTCGCTGCGGCCGCTGCTGAGCGCCGTACGGGAAGCCGCGGACCGCGTGGTGACCGACCGGCGGGTCCCGCTGCTCGTCAAGATCGCCCCGGACCTCGCCGACGAGGACGTGGACGCCGTCGCCGACCTGGCCCTGGAGCTGGGTCTGGACGGCATCATCGCCACCAACACGACGATCGCCCGCGAGGGGCTGGGCCTGAAGTCCTCCCCGTCCCTGATCAAGGAGACCGGCGGACTGTCCGGCGCCCCGGTCAAGGAGCGCTCGCTGGAGGTCCTGCGCCGGCTGTACGCCCGCGTCGGGGACCGGCTGGTCCTGGTCGGCGTCGGCGGCATCGAGAACGCCGAGGACGCCTGGCAGCGCATCCTGGCCGGCGCGAGCCTGGTCCAGGGCTACAGCGCCTTCATCTACGAGGGCCCCTGCTACGCCCGCGCCATCCACAAGGGCCTGGCCGCGCGCCTGGCCGCCAGCCCCTACGCGACCCTCGCCGAAGCGGTGGGCGCCGAAACCCGAAAGGCCGCGCTGTGAGCACTGTGATCCCGTTCGGTACGCGCCTGCGCGAGGCGATGGACACCCGCGGTCCGCTGTGCGTGGGCATCGACCCGCACGCGGCGCTGCTGGCCTCGTGGGGCCTGAACGACGACATCGCGGGCCTGGAGAAGTTCTCCCGGACCGTGGTCGAGGCGCTGGCCGAGACCGTGGCGGTGTTCAAGCCGCAGGCGGCGTTCTTCGAGCGGTTCGGCTCGCGCGGGATCGCGGTACTGGAGCAGACCGTGGCGGACGCCCGCGCGGCGGGCACGCTGGTGGTCATGGACGCGAAGCGGGGTGACATCGGCTCGACGATGGCCGCGTACGCGGAGACGTTCCTGTCGCCGTCCTCGCCGCTGTTCTCCGACGCGCTCACCGTCTCCCCGTACCTGGGCTACGGCTCGCTCGCACCGGCGGTCGAGCTGGCGCGGGCCTCCGGGGCGGGGCTGTTCGTCCTCGCGCTGACCTCGAACCCGGAGGGTGCGGAGGTCCAGCGGGCGGTGCGGGAGGACGGCCGCACGATCGGCGCGACGATGCTGGCGCACCTCGCGGCGGAGAACGCCGGGGCCTCGCCGATGGGCTCCTTCGGAGCGGTGGTGGGCGCGACCCTCGGGGACCTGTCCTCGTTCGACCTGGACATCAACGGGCCGCTGCTGGCCCCCGGCATCGGCGCGCAGGGCGCGACGGCCGCGGACCTCCCGCGGGTCTTCGGCGCGGCCGTCCGCAACGTCGTCCCGAACGTGTCGCGGGGCGTCCTGAAGCACGGCCCGGACGCGGCGGCGCTGCGAGCCTCGGCGCAAGAGTTCGCGGACGAGATCCGCAAGGCCGTCACGGCCTGACCCCCCGTACCCCAGGCTGCCCCTGGTCCCGCCTCCCGGGCGAGCCCAGGTCCAGCCTCCGGGGCGGTGCCCCGAGCCCGTTGGCCGGGCGGTGCCCGAGGGCCGGTGCCCCGGGCGGTGCCCCGGGCACGGCCCGCGGGCTGGGCCGGGGAGCGTTGCCAGGTGCGGCGCCCTTGCCGGGGGGCAGCGCCCGGACC
>NZ_JBSGXB010000263.1:0-11032 GCF_053609185.1 Streptomyces sp. NPDC054956
ACCACCTCGGCGAGGGCTTCGGCGTCGGCGACCACCGGAGGGATGCCCTCACGGGGTTCGAGCAAGGGGACGGGCAGCCCTTCGGACGAAACCTCGTCGTCCGGGGGGCCGCCCCCGGTGGTGGTGCGCAGGCCTGCTGCGGTTTCTTGGGCGTCGGTCACCGGTCAAGGGTATCCGTGGATGCGACGCGCCCGTCGCCGGAACGTTCCGGCGACGGGCGCGAGGGGGAAGGACGGACGTTTCCCCGGGTTCTCCGGTTGTTGGCCCGGGGTCTTCCGGGGGTATCGGCCGGGTCAGTGGATGATCCCGGTGCGCAGGGCGACGGCGACCATCCCGGCCCGGTCGCCGGTGCCCAGCTTGCGGGCGATCCGTGCCAGGTGGGACTTGACGGTCAGGGCGGACAGGCCCATCGAGACTCCGATGGCCTTGTTGGACTGGCCCTCCGCGACGAGGCGCAGGACCTCGACCTCGCGGCCGGAGAGCTCTCGGTAGCCGCCCGGGTGGCTCGGGGCACCCGGGGGGCGGCGGTGCATACGGGCCGCGGCGGCGCCGATGGGGGCGGCGCCGGGCCGGGACGGGAGCCCGATGTTGGTCCGGGTGCCGGTGACGACGTAGCCCTTCACTCCGCCCGCGAGGGCGTTGCGCACGGCGCCGATGTCGTCGGCGGCGGACAGGGCCAGGCCGTTCGGCCAACCGGCGGCGCGGGTCTCGGAGAGCAGGGTGAGACCGGAACCGTCGGGCAGGTGTACGTCGGCCACGCAGATGTCGCGCGGGCTGCCGATGCGTGGGCGGGCCTCCGCGATGGACGACGCCTCGATCACGTCGCGTACCCCGAGGGCCCACAAATGGCGGGTCACGGTGGAACGCACGCGCGGGTCGGCCACGACGACCATGGCCGTCGGCTTGTTCGGGCGGTAGGCGACCAGGCTTGCGGGCTGCTCGAGAAGAACGGACACCTAGGCCTCCTGGGGGAGTGGCGGGACGGCCGGCTGGGGGAAGGAAGCCGGTGCGAACCGTGCGGATGGTCACTGACTCCTTCGGCACGTCACCCGCCCGGCTTTAGGGAATGATCACGATTTGGTGAGTAACAATTCGGGCAATTCGGACGCACGATCGATCATAGGGTGATCAGAAGCCCGCAAAGGACGCCCCGATCCGATGCCCCGCCACGGATTTCATAGCCGGCGGAAGGGGCGTATCGCCTGCTCAGGAGGTGTGCGGAGCTGTCCTGAAGTCCGCCGGGCCGCCCGGGGTCCTGCCGCGCGCCGGGTCCGGCGGTCCCGTCCGGTCGCGTTCACGTACGGAAGGGGTCGGGCGGGAGGCCGCGGGGGCCTCCTCCCGTCGTGCTGTCCCTCTATCCCTGCGGATGGTGCGGACCGCGCCGCTGGGGCAGCGAGACCACACCCGTCACCGTCTCCGTCGGCCCGACCGGGGGCAGCCCCGCGATCTGGCACAGCAGTTCGCACCACGCCGCCAGGTGCGCGGAGGTGTCCGGCACCCCGCCCACCCCCTCGCGCGGCGTCCAGGAAGCCCTGATCTCGATCTGCGTCGCCGGCCGGCGCTCGCCGAGCCCGCCGAAGTAGTGCGAGGCGGCCATGGTCACGGTCCCGCTCGCCTCCCCGTACGTCAGCCCGCGCGCGTCCAGCGCCCCCGTCAGCCAGGACCAGCACACCTCCGGGAGGAGCGGGTCCACGGCCATTTCCGGCTCCAGTTCCGCCCGTACGAGCGTCACCAGCCGGAAGGTGCCCTGCCAGGCGTCGTGCCCGGCCGGGTCGTGCAGGAGGATGAGCCGGCCGTCGGCCAGGTCCTCCTCCCCGTCCACGACCGCCGCCTCCAGTGCGTAGGCGTGCGGTGCCAGTCTCTGTGGCGGCTTGGTCGGATCGATCTCGATCCCCTGCCGCAGCCTCGCCTTCTTCAAGCCGTCGACCGCCCGCCGGAACGGGAGCGGGACGGAGCTCTCCTTCGCGCTGTCCGTACCGTCAGCGCCATCTGAAAATCGTCCCTGAGCCGCAGCCATGCGGGGAAGACTAGGCGGAACGAGCGCCCGTACGGCGCAGGGACACCCGCGCCGGGCCGGGCACTTCTTCATACGTGCGAAGATTTGAGTCGTGAGCGCCAACACCCGCCCCACGGGCACGCCGAGCCAGACGTACGATTCCGCCTTCCTCAAGGCGTGCCGGCGCGAGCCGGTGCCGCACACCCCGGTGTGGTTCATGCGGCAGGCGGGTCGCTCCCTCCCCGAGTACCGCAAGGTGCGCGAGGGCACGCAGATGCTGGAATCCTGCATGCGGCCCGACCTGGTCACCGAGATCACGCTCCAGCCGGTGCGCCGCCACAACGTGGACGCGGCGATCTTCTTCTCCGACATCGTGGTCCCGCTGAAGGCCATCGGCGTCGACCTGGACATCAAGCCGGGCGTCGGCCCGGTCGTCGCCCAGCCGATCCGCCGCCGCGAGGACCTCGCACAGCTGCGCGACCTCACCCCGGAGGACGTCTCGTACGTCACCGAGGCGATCGGCATGCTCACGAGTGAACTGGGCTCCACGCCGTTGATCGGTTTCGCGGGCGCTCCTTTCACCCTCGCGAGCTACCTGGTCGAGGGCGGCCCGTCCAAGAACCACGAGCACACCAAGGCCCTCATGTACGGGGACCCCGAGCTCTGGGCCGAGCTGCTGGACCGCCTCGCGGAGATCACCTCCGCCTTCCTCAAGGTCCAGATCGAGGCCGGCGCCTCCGCGATCCAGCTCTTCGACTCCTGGGTCGGCGCGCTCGCCCCGGCGGACTACCGCCGCTCGGTGATGCCCGCCTCCGCCAAGGTCCTTCAGTCCGTCGCCTCGTACGGGGTCCCGCGCATCCACTTCGGCGTGGGCACGGGCGAGCTCCTCGGCCTCATGGGCGAGGCCGGCGCGGACGTCATGGGCGTCGACTACCGGGTCTCCCTGGACGAGGCCGTCAAGCGGGTCGGCCCCGGCAAGGCGCTCCAGGGCAACCTGGACCCGGCCGTGCTCTTCTCCACCCCGGAGGCCGTCGAGGCCAAGACGGACGAGGTCCTCGCCGCGGCGGCGGACCTGGAGGGCCACGTCTTCAACCTGGGCCACGGCGTCCTCCCGACGACGAACCCGGACGCGCTGACCCGTCTGGTGGACTACGTCCACACGCGGACGGCCCGCTGACCCTTTTCGGCCGACCTGCCGGAGGGATCGCGGCACTCCGGCACGTCGCCCCGCCGGGTTCAGTAACCTGACCCGCCCCCGGACAGTGCGTCACGGGCAGGGACAGTGCGCTTCGGCAGGAGGCGGTCATGCGGGGCGGAACGGTCGCAGTGGTCGGCGGGAGCATCGCGGGGTGTGCCGTCGCCACGGCGGCGGCGCGGGCCGGCGCCGGCGAGGTGGTGGTGCTGGAGCGCACCCACGGGCGGCTCCAGGACCGCGGCGTGGGGCTGTGCATCAACGACGAGCGGGCCGCCGAGCTCGGCGCGAACGGCTCCCTGCCCGAGGGCATCGCGGCGCACCGGCTGGAACGGCGCCGCTGGGTGGTCCGGGACGACGCCGGCGCCGGGCCGGGCGGGCGGGTCGTCTGGGAGCAGCCGTTCCCCTTCCACTCCTACCACTGGGGCCTGCTCTGGCGCGGTCTGCGGGAGTCGGTACCGGACACCGTGGTCTACCGGCAGGGTGCGGCGGTGACCGGCGTCGAGGAGACCGGCACCGAAGGCGTCGGGGTACGGCTCCAGGACGGCACGGTCGAGCGGTACGACCTGGTCGTCGGCGCGGACGGGTACCGGTCGGTGGTGCGCGCGGCACTCTGCCCCGAGTCCCGGCCGCACTACGCCGGGTACGTGTGCTGGCGCGGGAACTTCGACGCGGCGCGGCTCGCGGAACCCGGCGGCGGTACGGACCCGGTGCCCGAGGCGGTGACCACGGTCTGCTTCCCGGGCGGCACCTGTGTCATCTACCGCATCCCCGGTCCGGACGGACCCCGGGTGAACTGGGTGCTCTACGCCCCTCCGCCGCGGGACGGGCAGCTGCGGTTCGACGACCCGACGAGCTTCCCCCCGGGCGGACTGACCCCGGAACTGGCCGGACACCTCGGCGCGCTGCTCGACCGGGAGTTCCCGCCGTACTGGGGGCGGGCGCTCGCGCTGACCGACCCGGCGGACACCTTCGTGCAGCCCATCTACGACCTGGAACCCGCGCGGACCGCCGCGGGCCGGCTGCTGCTCGCGGGGGACGCGGCCAGCGTCGTACGCCCGCACAACACGAGCGGCGCGGCCAAGGCCCTCCAGGACGCCTCCGCCTTCGCCGACGGCTGGCGCCGCAGCGACACCTTCGAGGAGCTGCTGCGCGATTACCAGGACGCCCGCGGCGCCGCCGGACGGGAACTGGTCGCGCTCGCCCGCCGCCTGGGCAGGGCCCAGGTCGAACAGACCCCCGTCTGGGCCGCCATGAGCGGCCGGGAGATGACGGCATGGTGGCAGGCGCAGCTCGCCGGCGCCGCGGGCATCGGGGGTCGGTCCATGGCCCCGTAGCCCGGCTCAGCTCATTGCGCGCCTGCCGCGCGGACCGCCGAGACCGCCTTGCGGGCCGCGACCAGGACCGGGTCCCAGACGGGGGAGAACGGCGGGGCGTAGCCCAGGTCCAGGGAGACCACCTGGTCCACCGTCATACCGGCCGTCAGGGCCACCGCCGCGATGTCCACCCGCTTCGCGGACCCCGCGCCGCCGACGATCTGGACGCCCAGGAGCCGGCCCGTACGCCGTTCCGCCAGCATCTTCACCGTCATCTCCCGGGCCCCCGGGTAGTAGCCCGCCGTGTTCGTCGAGGTGATGGTGGCCGTCACGAACCGCAGGCCCGCCTCCAGGGCGTCCCGCTCGCGCAGCCCCGTACGCGCGATCTCCAGGTCGCAGACCTTGCTCACGGCCGTGCCCACCACCCCGGGGAACGTGGCGTAGCCGCCGCCCACGTTGGAGCCGATGACCTGGCCGTGCTTATTGGCGTGCGTGCCCAGCGGGATGTGCCGCGTGCGGCCCGCCACCAGGTCCCACACCTCCACGCAGTCGCCGCCCGACCAGACGTTCCCCTGCCCGCGCACCCGCATCGACAGGTCCGTCAGCAGGCCGCCCGACGCGCCCAGCGGCAGGCCCGCCGCGCGCGCCAGCGCCGTACGCGGCTCCACGCCGATGCCGAGGACCACGACGTCCGCCGGGTACTCGTCCCCCGCCGCCGTGGCGACCGCGCAGGCCCGCCCCTGCTCGTCCTGCAGGATCTTGGTGACCTCGGCGCCCGCGACCGTGCGGATGCCCATGCCGTTCATCGCGCGGTGCACCAGGGCGCCCATGTCCGGGTCCAGCGAGGACATGGGCTGCTCGCCGCGGTGCAGGACGGTCACCTCGAAGCCCCGTCCGACCAGCGCCTCCGCCATCTCGACGCCGATGTACCCGGCGCCGACCACGACCGCCCGGCGGCCCCGCGTCCGTTCCACCGCGTCCATCAGGCGCTGTCCGTCGTCCAGCGTCTGCACGCCGTGCACCCCGTGCGCCCCGATGCCGGGCAGCCGGGGGCGGACCGGGCGGGCGCCGGTGGCCAGGACGAGCTTGTCGTACCCCGTCCAGTACTCGGACCCCGAGTCCAGATCCCGGGCGCGCACCCGCTGCCCCGCGAGGTCCAGTTCCACGACCTCCGTCCGCGTCCGCAGGTCGATGTCGCGCGCGCGGTGCTCCTCGGGGGTCCGGGCGATCAGCTCGTCCCGGTCGCCCACCAGGCCGCCGATCCAGTACGGGATCCCGCACGCGGAGTACGAGGTGAAGTGCCCGCGCTCGAAGGCCGTGATCTCCAGCTCCGCCGGTCCCCTGAGCCGTCGGGCCTGCGACGCCGCGGACATCCCCGCCGCGTCGCCGCCGACCACCACCAGCCGTTCCCTGGCACCCGTCATCCGCCCGTACCGTCCTTCCCCGCCGCCGACGCCTGCGGGCACCACGCTACGGGCGAATGGGTGTTCAGTCCTGTACGTCGGTACGGGGGCTCGCCGGTTCCGCGGGCGCGGACGCCCCGGAATCCGCCGGAGCTTCCCGGGTGCCGGCCGCGGACGCCGGCCACAGCGGCCCGGTCTGCGAGGGAACCCGCTTCGGGGGCAGGACCGTCTTCGGCTTCGCCGGCCGCCACTTGCGGTACTGCCGGAAGCCCGCCAGCAGGGCCGCGCCCGTCAGCAGGAACGGGGAGGCCGCGGCGAGCGCCATCGACAGGGCCTGGAGCAGCTTCGCGAAGGCGTGCCAGCCGCCGGCCAGGGCGTCCAGGAAGCCCGGCCCCGCCTTCTTCTTCTCCGCCTTCTTCTCCTCGGGCTTCGCCGGTTCGGAGAAGGTCAGCGTGATGGTGCCCAGCGAGGTCTGGTCCTTGAGCGCCGTCTGCTGCGCGAGCAGCGACTCCAGATCCGACTGGCGCCTGCTCAGCTCCGCCTCCAGGGTCACCACCTCGCCCAGCCCCGAGGCCTTCTCCATCATCTCGCGCACCCGGGCCACGCTCGCCTGCTGCGACTTGACCCGGCTGTCGACGTCCGCGACCTTCTGCGTCACGTCCTGCGCCTCGACCTTGCGGTCGAGGAGCTTCCCGCTCCCCTCCATCGCGGCCAGCACCCCGTCGAAGCGGTCGCCGGGCACCCGCAGGGTCACGGTCGAGGTCATCGCCCCGTCGGAGGCGCGCTTGGTGCTCTCGTTGCCCACGTACCCGCCCGCGTTCTCGGCCGCCGTCCGGGCCCCGGCCGTCGCCTTCTGGGCATCGGCCGTCTCCACGCTCAGCGTCGCCGTGCGGATGATCTGCGTGCGTACGGGAGCCTGCGCCTGGCCCTTCTCCGAGGACGGCGCCCCCGCGCCCGACGCGGCCGGGGCCGCCGCCGGGCCCTGACCCGCGGCCTCCCGCTCCAGGGGAGCCGCCGCGTCCGCCCTGGCCGCCTTGTCGTCGCCCCCGGCGGCGCAGCCGGCGAGCGCGAGCGCCCCCGTCAGGGAGAGCGCGGCCAAGGCCGTCGCCGTACGCCGTCCGAACCGTCTGTGCTGGGTGTGCATCGCCTGGTACCCCCGGGGAATCGCCGGATGCGCGGACGGACCGCCGCGCCGGTGTCTGTGTTCCGACGGTCCGACGCCCCGGGTACCGCTACGGGTTTCGTACGCCCGGCCTCGAGGTGATGCCGATGCGGTCACGGTCAGGCCTCGGTGATCGCCCCGTGAGCGGTCTGAGACGATGTGTCCATGCACGAAGCGGACATGCGTACGGACAGCCGTACGGACGGGCCGGCCCCGACCGGCCACGTCGTCGTCATCGGTGGCGGTATCGCGGGGCTCGCGGCCGCCCACCGACTGCTCGCCGACGGCGTCCGCGTCACGCTCCTGGAAGCCGGACCGCGCCTCGGCGGCAAGCTGTTCGCCGGCGAGCTCGCCGGGCTGCCCGTGGACCTCGGCGCCGAATCCGTGCTCGCCCGCCGCCCCGAAGCCCTCGAACTGGCCCGCGCCACGGGCCTCGGCGACGCCCTGCAGCCGCCCGCCACCGCCACCGCCCACCTGTGGACCCGCGGCGAACTGCGGCCCATGCCGCGCGGCCACGTCATGGGAGTCCCCGGGGACCTGGCCCCGCTCGCCGCCTCCGGAGTGCTCTCCCCCGAGGGCCTGGCCCGGATCGGGGCCGAGGCCGACCTGGCGCCCGCCGAGATCGGCGAGGACGTGGCCGTCGGCGAGTACGTCGCGGCCCGGCTCGGCCACGAGGTCGTCGACCGGCTCGTGGAACCGCTGCTCGGCGGGGTCTACGCCGGCAACGCCTACCGCATCTCGATGCGGGCCGCCGTGCCGCAGCTCTTCGAAGCCGCCCGCACGCACGCCTCACTGGGCGAGGGTGTACGGGAACTCCAGCGCCGGGCGGCCCTCGCGGCGCAGACCGGCCCCGTCTTCTCCGGCATCGAAGGCGGCATCGGGCGGCTCCCGCTCGCCGTCGCCGACGCCTGCCGGGCCGCCGGGGCCCGCCTCCTCACCGACGCCCCCGCGCGCGAGCTGACCCGTACCGCCACGGGCTGGCGCGTGGTCGCGGGCACCCGGGACGGCGACGAGGTCATCGAGGCCGACGGCATCGTCGTGGCCACCCCGGCCGGACCCGCCGCCCGGCTGCTCGAGGGGCTCGCGCCCGCCGCGGCCGCCGAGCTGCGCGGGGTCGAGTACGCCTCCATGGCCCTGGTCACGATGGCCTTCCGGCGCCGCGACCTGCCCGCCGCGGTCACCGGGGGAGGCGCGAGCGGATTCCTCGTACCGCCCGTGGACGGCCGGACGATCAAGGCGTCGACCTTCTCCAGCAACAAGTGGGCCTGGGCCGGCACCGATCCCGAGCTCTTCCTGCTGCGCACCTCCGTCGGCCGCCACGGCGACGAACGCGACCTGGCCCGCTCCGACGAGGAACTGGTCGAGGTCTCCCGCGCCGACCTCGGCGAGGCCGTGGGCCTCGGCTCCGCCGCCCGCCCGGTCGCCTCCACCGTCACGCGCTGGGACGGCGGCCTGCCCCAGTACCCCGTCGGCCACCTCGGCCGGGTGGCCCGGATCCGCGCCGCCGTGGCGGCCCTGCCGGGCCTCGCGGTGTGCGGAGCGCTCTACGACGGGGTCGGCATCCCGGCCTGCATCGCGAGCGCCGGCGAGGCCGCCGACGTGGTGATCGCCACGTTGGGGACCGCTGGGGCACCCCTGGCACAGACCACCGATCAGCGCACGGGACAATAGACACATGACTGCACCAGAGAAGATTCCCAACGCGGGGAAGAAGGCGAAGGACCTCAACGAGGTCATCCGCTACACCCTGTGGTCCGTCTTCAAGCTGAAGGACGTTCTGCCCGAGAACCGCGCCGGCTTCGCCGACGAGGTCCAGGAGCTGTTCGACCAGCTGGCCGCCAAGGACATCACCGTCCGCGGCACCTATGACGTCTCCGGCCTGCGGGCCGACGCGGACATCATGATCTGGTGGCACGCCGAGACCTCGGACGAGCTGCAGACCGCGTACAACCTGTTCCGCCGCACCAAGCTGGGCCGCGCGCTGGAGCCGGTCTGGTCGAACATGGCCCTGCACCGTCCGGCCGAGTTCAACAAGTCGCACATCCCGGCCTTCCTGGCCGACGAGACGCCCCGCGACTACGTCAGCGTCTACCCCTTCGTGCGCAGCTACGACTGGTACCTGCTGCCCGACGAGGACCGTCGCCGCATGCTCAAGGACCACGGCCTGATGGCCCGCGGCTACCCCGACGTGCGCGCCAACACCGTCGCCTCCTTCTCGCTCGGCGACTACGAGTGGCTGCTGGCCTTCGAGGCCGACGAGCTGTACCGCATCGTCGACCTCATGCGCCACCTGCGCGCCTCCGAGGCCCGCATGCACGTCCGCGAAGAGGTGCCCTTCTACACCGGGCGCCGCAAGTCCGTCGCCGATCTGGTGGCCGGACTCGCCTAGAGACCTCCCCTGGGGGGAAGGACCGGAGGACCGCTGACCGGCGTCCTCCGGGGATCGGGAGGCCCTGCCCCCGAATCGACGCAGCCGGAGATCCCGCCCGGAAGTTCAGACGACTGGCGGCAGCAGTGCCCTGGGGTGCCCCTGGGCGGTCGCTGCCCGGTCGTCCAGCGACACCGGTGCGGGCTCCGGATGCGGCGCGCAGGTGACCTGCCCACCCGGGGTGTCACCCGTCAGCAGGTACCGCTCCACATGAGCGTCGACGCAGTCGTTGCGTCCGCCGGCCACCCCGTGGGTGCCGGCCCCCAGCTCCGTCACCAGCCCCGCCCGCGGTCCCAGCCGCCGCCGGAGCTCCAGCGCCCCCGCATACGGGGTCGCCCCGTCCCGCTCGGCCGCGACGATCAGCGTGCCGGGGAGCGCGCCGGCCGCCCCCGCGCCCACGTCCACCGGCCGCTGCCGTCCGGGCACCGGCCAGAAGGCGCAGGGCAGGTTCAGGAAGGCGTTGGTCCAGGTCTCGAACGGGGCCGTGCGCGCCAGTTCGGTGTTGTCGTGGTCCCAGGTCTCCCAGTCGGCGGGCCACGGGGCGTCGTTGCACAGCGTCGCCGTGTAGACGGCCGTCGCGTTCTCGCCCTCCGCGGCCGCCGCCGGATCGGGTGCGGCGATCCCCACCAGCGGGCCCGGATCACCGCGCAGGAAAGCCGCCAGCGCCGCCGCCCGGTCCGGCCAGACCTCGTCGTAGTACGCGGCCCGCAGGTACGCGGAGTGCAGCTGCCCGGTGCCGACCACCCCGCCCGCCGGTTCGCGGGCGAGCGCGGCCCGGACCCGGTCGTAGGCCGCCTGGACGGCCCCGGGGGTGTCGCCGAGCCCGTACACGGAGTGGTGGCGGGCCGCCCAGGCGCGGAAGTCGGCCCAGCGGCGCTCGAACCCGGGCGCCTGGGCGAGGTTGTTGCCGTACCAGACGCGCCGCGGATCGGGATCGACGGCCGAGTCGAAGACCATGCGGCGTACGCGGCCCGGGTGGAGCGTGGCGTACACCGCGCCCAGGTAGGTGCCGTACGAGGCCCCCATGAAGTTCAGCCGCGGCTCGCCGAGCGCGGCGCGCAGCACGTGGAGGTCGCGGACGTTGTTCAGGGTCGTGTAGGAGGCGAGGCGGGCTCCGGACCGCCGCGCGCAGCCCCGGGCGTACTCCCGGGCGGCGGCGACGCGCAGCGCCTTGTACGCGGCGTCCGGCTCCGCGGGCGGGGCCTGGGACGGGGCCCGCCCGTACTCCGCCGGGTCCTGGCAGGACAGCGCGGGCCCGGAGCGGCCGACCCCGCGCGGGGCGTAGCCGACGAGGTCGTAGGCGGCGGCCACGCGCCGCCACTCGGGCAGACCGGCCACGAGCGGGAAGTACATCCCGTTCCCGCCGGGCCCGCCGGGGTTGAACACGAGCGCCCCCTGCCGGGTGGCCCCGCCGGCTCCGGTGGCGGCGACCCGGCTGACGGTGACGGCGAGCTGCGCCCCGTCGGGCCGCGCGTAGTCGAGCGGCACCCGGAGCGTGCCGCACCGCACGTCCGGGCCGAGTCCCTCGACGGCTC
>NZ_JBSGXB010000264.1:0-10969 GCF_053609185.1 Streptomyces sp. NPDC054956
GGACCCCGGGAGGCGCGAACGGCGGCGGCGCGAACGGCGGCGGCCCGGCGGTCGGGGGTACCGGTACGGGTTCCGCTCCGGGCGGCGCGGGCACGCCCGGCGGCGGCTCGGGCTCGCCCAGTGGCGGCGGTTCCCCCGGCGGGGGCGGTTCGCCCAGCGGCGGAGGTTCGCCGAGCGGCGGCGGGTCCTCCGGCAACGGCACGGTCCCCGCGTACTTCACCGGCACCTGGACCTACAAGGGCCAGTTCAACATCGACCAGCCGGCGACGGTGACCATCACGAGCTCCGGGTCCGTCCGGCTGATCAGCGAAACCCAAATGGGCCACTGCGAGAACATCGCCAAGGTGGTCTCGGTGGCCTCGGGCGGGAACCGGATCGACGTCGGCGCGGCGGCGGTGGACAAGAGCAAGTCCACCAGCCAGTTCTGCGGGGTCCTGGATGCGTCCTTCTTCACCAAGAGCGAGCCGGCGGGCCTCCAGCACAACGTGGGACCCGCCCACGGTGACGGCTACTACTACGGGCGCTGACCCGACGGGGACTCCGCTCCCTCGGAGGACGCGGTGAGGAGGACGGTCCGGAGCCGGGTGAGGGTGGCCCGCCAGGCTCCGTCGTCGCCGCTCTCGCCCCAGAGCTCCAGCAGCTCGGAAGGCTCGGTGGCCACGCGGTCCAGGGCCCGGGCGGCGAGTTCGCGCAGCTCGGGGGAGAACGGCGGCACGGGCAGGTCCGGACCGTAGGCGGTGGTGACGGGCTCGCCCCCGGGGCACTGCGCGGCTATCAGCGCCGCCGCCGCGACCGCCTTCGCCCCGAGGTAGTCGTCGAGGAAGTCGTGGGTACCGACCGTGCGGACCAGGACGTCCCTGACCATGCCCTCGCGCTCGGCTTCCGGCGCCTCGTCGAGGAAGCCGGAGAAGTCCGCGGCCGTGTCGTTGTCGAAGGGGCCGATGTCCCAAGTTCCCATGATCTCTCCCGCTCTTGTGGTCTGCGGACATCGTGACACCGGGCACTGACAGCGGGCACGGACAGGGCACGGGCAGGGCACGGACGGCGGCCCACGGCCACCACGCGCGACTGTCCGCCATTGTGAGAACACGTTGCAGTTCTGACCTTCCGTCAGAATGGAACGTGTTCTACTCTGCCGCGCATGGGCATCGGAATCACACAGGAACAGCGGGCGTTGGCCGCGGCCGTACGCGGCTGGGTCGCTCGGGCCGTGCCGCCCGAGGAAGTGCGCAAACTCCTCGACACCCCGCCGCAGACGGGCTCGCGGCCCGCCTACTGGGACGGGCTCCTCGCCTCCGGGCTGCTGGAACCGCACCTGGAGGGCGGGACCCTGCTCGACCTCGCCGTCGCCGTGGAGGAAGCCGCCCGGGCGGCGCTGCCCGGGGCGTACCTGCCGAGCGCGCTGGCCTCCGTACTCCTGGACCGGGCCGGGGCCGAGCCGCTCGGCGGGCGGGTCGGGGCCGTCGCGCTCGGGCCCGGGACCCTGACCGCCGTGGCCGTGGAGGGCGGGTACCTGCTCGACGGGAGCGCGCCGCCCGTGCTGGGCGCCGGCGAGGCCGACCTCGTCCTGCTCGCCGCCGAGACCGCGCACGGCACCCGGTGGTTCGCCGTGGACGCCGTCGCGCTGGACATCCGCACCCACGACAGCGCCGACCCCACCCGCCCCACCGCCGAGGTCCAGGCCCGCGGGGTCACCGCCGGCCCCGACCGGCTGCTGGAGCTCGACGCCGCCCTCGTACGGGACCTCGCCTGCGTGCTCTTCGCCGCCGACGCCTGCGGCACCGCCGGCTGGGCGCTGCAGACCGCCGCCGAGTACGCCAAGGTCCGCGAGCAGTTCGGCCGGCCCATCGGGCAGTTCCAGGGGATCAAGCACCTGTGCGCCGACATGCTGGTGCGCACGGAACAGGCCCGCGCCCTGGTCTGGGACGCCGCCCAGGCCACGGAGGAGGTCGCCGAGGTGCGCTCGCTGGTGGCCGCGCTGGCCGCCGGGACCGCGCTGGACGCCGCGTACTCCTGCGCCAAGGACTGCATCCAGGTGCTCGGCGGCATCGGCTTCACCTGGGAGCACGACGCCCACATCTACCTGCGGCGGGCGCTCGTCGCCCGCCAGCTCCTCGGCTCCGGCGACGGACACCGGGTCCGCGCCGTGCGGCTCGCCGCGGCCGGAGCCCGGCGCGAGCTGCGCCTCGAACTGCCCGCGCAGGCCGAGAAGCACCGCGCGAAGGCCCGTACCGCCATCGAGGACGCGCGCGGACTCGACCCCGCCACCGCCCGCCGGGTGCTGGCACCCACCGGGTACGCGGCCCCCTACCTGCCGGCCCCCTACGGGCTCGGTGCCGGACCCGTCGAACAGCTCGTCGTGCAACAGGAACTCAAGGCCGCCGGGGTCAAGGTCGCCGACCTCGGCATCGCCACCTGGGTCGTGCCCTCGCTGCTGGCGTACGGGACCCCCGAACAGCAGGAGCGCTTCCTGCTGCCCACGCTGCGCGGGGACCTCACCTGGTGCCAGCTCTTCTCCGAGCCGGGCGCCGGCTCCGACCTCGCCTCGCTGCGGACCAAGGCGGAGAGATCACCCTCCGGCGACGGCTGGGTGGTCAACGGGCAGAAGGTGTGGACGAGTTCCGCGCACAGCGCCGACTACGGGATCCTGCTGGCCCGGACGGACCCGGACGCCCCCAAGCACAAGGGCCTCGGCTACTTCGTCGTCGACATGAAGACCCCCGGGATCGACATCCGCCCGCTCAAGGAGATCACCGGCGAGGCCCTCTTCAACGAGGTCTACTTCGACGACGTCCTGCTCCCCGCGGACGCGCTCGTCGGGGCGCCCGACGGCGGCTGGAAGGTCGCCCGCAACACCCTGGGCAACGAACGCGTCCACATGGCCGACCAGATGACCTTCGACACCGGCCTGGAGGCGCTGCTCGCCGGCTCCGCCGAACTCGAAGGCGCGTACCGGGTGCGGATCGGGGCACTGGCCGCCGAGGCGCACGCGCTGGCCTGCATCGGACTGCGTACCACGCTCCAGCAGGTGTCCGGGCTGGAGCCGGGCGCGGGAGCGTCCGTACGCAAGCTCGTACAGACCCCGCACCAGCAGCGGACCGCCGAGCTCGCGCTCGAACTGCTGGGCCCGGCGGGCGCGGTGAGCGAGGGGACGGGGAAGGGGGCGGTGCACGGGATGCTCATGTCCCGCTGCCTGACCATCGCCGGAGGCACCACGCAGGTCCAGCTCAACGTCGTCGCCGAGCGGATTCTCGGCCTTCCCAGGGACTGAAGGGCAGTGGGTACAGACATGAAGTCGTACATCGTGGGCGTCGGCATGACGAAGTTCGAGAAGCCGGAGTCGCGGGACTGGCAGTACTGGGACATGGCGAAGGAAGCCGGAACGGCGGCCCTGGCCGACGCGGGCATCGCCTACGACCTGGTCGAGCAGGTGCCCGTGGGCTACTGCTTCCAGGCCTCCACCGCCGGGCAGCGGGCGGCGTACGAGATCGGGCTGAGCGGAGTGCCCGTCTACAACGTCAACAACAACTGCGCGACCGGATCGACGGCGCTGATGATGGCGCGGCAGTTCGTCGAGGGCGGGATCAACGACTGCGTGCTGGCGCTCGGCTTCGAGAAGATGAAGCGCGGCGCGCTGGGCGGGGGCGCGGACGGCGGGGACTTCAAGACCTCGCCGGTGGCCCGGCACTACGGGATCATGGCTGCCGGGCACGGCTTCGAGATGTCGCCGCCGACCGCGCAGATCTTCGGGAACGCGGCCCGGGAGCACATGAAGCTCTACGGGACCACGGCCGCGCAGCTGGCGGCGGTCGGGGCGAAGAACCACCGGCACTCCGCGAACAACCCGAACGCGCAGTTCCAGGACGTGTACACGGTCGAGGAGATCCTGGCGGCGAAGGCCATCCACGAGCCGCTGACGAAGCTCCAGTGCTCGCCGACCTCGGACGGGGCGGCGGCGGCGGTCGTCGTCTCGGAGCGGTTCGTGGAGCGGCACGGGCTGGGGGACCGGGCGGTGGAGATCGTCGCGCAGGCGATGACCACGGACACGGAGGCCTCGTTCGCGTCGGGCTCGTGCATCGACGTGGTCGGCAAGCCGATGACGGCGGCGGCGGGGCGGCAGGTGTTCGCTTCCGCCGGCCTGGGGATCGAGGACGTGGACGTGATCGAGCTGCACGACTGCTTCTCGATCAACGAGCTGCTGACGTACGAGGCGCTGGGCATGTGCGAGGACGGCGGTGCCGGTGCGCTGGTGGAGTCCGGGGCGACGACGTACGGCGGGCGGTGGGTGGTCAACCCCTCGGGCGGCCTGATCTCGAAGGGCCACCCGCTGGGCGCGACGGGCCTTGCGCAGGCGGCGGAGCTGGTGTGGCAGCTCCGCGGGACGGCGGGGCCGCGGCAGGTCCCCGGGGCCCGGGTCGGCCTCGCCCACAACATCGGCCTGGGCGGCGCGGCGGTGGTGACGCTGCTGCGCAAGTAGCCGCCCGGGGGTGTCGCCCTCTGCGGCCCGGCTCCGGCTACCGGTGCCGGGCCGGTGGCCGTCTGCGGCGCCGCTGCACGGGGGCCGGCCCCCGGACCCCGCGCCTCAAACGCCGGCGGGGCTGGATTCAGTCGGTGCCGGCCCGCGCGTGCGACCCGGCGGTCGCGAGCGTCGGCATCAGGCGGAGGGCGTTGTCGCGGTTGATCGCGCGGTGGTGGGCCGGGGTGAGGGACGGGTCCGCCGCCAGCGCGGGGAGGGCGATGTCCGTGACCATCGGCGTGGGGCAGGCCGGCCAGTCGGTGCCGAAGAGGATGCGGTCGGGGGACACCGTCGCGAGCAGGGTGCCCGCCGGGGACATGGGGCCGGCCGTGTCGTAGTAGAAGCGCTGCAGGTGGTCGCGGACCATCGCCGCCTCGACCGGCGGGCTGAACGCCCCCGCGAACGCCTGCACGCGCGTGGCGATGTGCGGCAGGAACCCGCCCGCGTGCGGGAGGATCACCGAGAGGTTCGGGAAGCGGTCGAGCGTCCGCTTGTGGATCATGTTCGCGGCGGCCCGCGTCGTGTCCAGCAGGAAGTCGCACAGGAAGTTCGGGATCCCTGGGACGCTCACCGCCCCCGGCGGGCCCCCCGGGAGGTTGTGCGGGTGGGTGTCCACCACCGCCGCCCGCTCGTCCAGTTCGGCGAAGAGCGGGTCGTACGAGGCGTCGCCCAGGTACACGCCGCCGTAGTTCGCCGTCACGTTGACCCCGACCGCGCCGAGCTCGTCGAGGCCGTGCCGCAGCGCCCAGGAGGAGACCTCGGGGTCGTCCAGGAAGAGCGGGGTGTGGAACGCGAAGCGGCCCGGGTGGGCCGCCACCACGTCGGCCGCAGCCCGCAGGGTGATCACGGTGGCCTCCCGCAGCTGCGCGGAGGTCTCGTAGCGCGCCGGGAGCATGGGCTTGAGGATCGCCGTGGCGACCCCCGCCCGTTCCATCAGGTCCAGGGCGGTCGGGGCGTCCCAGCGCGCCCACGGCGGAAGGGCCTTCGCGTTCACCAGACCCTGACGTTCGGCCCACTCCAGCCACTGCGGGGCGCAGAAGTGGTGGTGCACGTCGATGCGGGTCCGGCTGCCGTCCTCGTCCGGAGAGGTGGAGGGGGCGGCCGTCTCGGAGCCTTTGGCAGTCTTCGTGGTTTCGGCGAATTCCGGCATGGAGGCACGGTAAGTGGGCCGCACGCGGGCGTTCGCGGGACCGGTGCGGGACCCGCCGGGTCCGCTCGGGCGGGCGTACTTTCGGGCCCGAACGGGGTAATCGGGGTTATTCGGTTGTTTTCGCGCGGGAGGAGGTCCGCTGGAAAAACGAGTCCCATGAGAGGTCCGAACACGTGACGACCGAACCCGCAGTGGCAGTGAGCGACGGCTTCCCGGTCGACGAGGCCGTGATGGCCGCGTCGATGGGCACGCCGGAGTACCGTACGTGCCCCTATCCGGTCTACCGGTCGCTGCGCGAGCAGGCCCCCGTCTGCCGGCTGACGACCCGGCACGGGGTGGAGACGTACCTGATCACCCGGTACGACGACGCCCGCCTCGCCCTGTCCGATCCGCGTATCGGCAAGGACATGCACGAGGGCCTCGACATCTACCACGCCGTCTTCGGCAGCACCTGCGACGCCCTCGACGACAACCTGCTCTTCGCCGACCCCCCTCGGCACACCCGGCTGCGGCACATCGCCAACAAGGCCTTCACCCCCCGCCACATCAAGGGCCTGCGCCCGCGCATCGAGGAGATCGCCGGCGAGCTGCTGGGGCGGTGTCCGACGGACTCTCCCGTCGACCTGATGGCCTCGTTCGCCCTTCCGCTGCCCGTCATGGTCATCTGCGAACTGCTCGGCATCGTCGGGGACGAGCGCACGGACGTCCTGAAGTGGTTCGGCCAGGTGACGCGCTCCCGGTTCAGCAAGGACATGGCCGAAGACCTCGCCGCGGCCGAGAACTGGCTGCGGAACTACTTCACCGGCCTCGTCACCCGCAGGCGCGCGGACCCCACGGACGACTTCCTCAGCGTGCTGATCGGGACGGAGCACGAGGAGGGGCCGCTGACCGACGACGAGCTCGTCTCGATGATGTGGGTCCTGCTCTTCGCCGGTCACAAGACCACCACCTACCAGATCGGCAACGCGGTCTTCACCCTGCTCTCGCACCCCGACCAGCTGGCGCTCGTCCAGGCGGACCGGGAGCTGCTGCCGCAGGCGATCGAGGAGCTCGTCCGGTTCGAATGCTCCGTGGAGACCTCCACGTTCCGCTACGCCCTGGAGGACGTGGAGATCGGGGGAGTGGCCATCCCCAAGGGCGCCCTCGTGCAGATCGCCATCTCCTCCGCGAACCGCGACCCGGAGAAGTTCCCGGCACCGGACACCCTGGACATCACGCGGCCGGGCCTGCAGAGCACCCACCTCGGGTTCGGCCACGGGCCCCACTACTGCCTCGGCGCCCCCCTCGCCCGGATGGAGCTGGAGACCGCCCTGACGACCCTGCTCGACCGGTTCCCCGACATGGTCCTGGCGACGTCGGCGGCGGGCGAGGAGGAGTGGCTCAAGGGGCCCTTCCCCGCCTTCCGCGGGCTGGAACGGCTCCCGGTCGCGCTGGACCCCTCGCGCGAGGTCGACGACTGGACGAAGCCCGGCGGCTGAGCCCCGGCCGTCCCCGGTTCGTACGCCCGCCCCGCCCGTCCCCTTCGGACCGGCGGGGCGGGCGTCGTACGTGTGCACGCGCTCCGGGACCTTCGCGCTACGGGGCCTCGAGCGCCGGGTCGACCACCGACTCCCCCCGGGAGGCCCGCCGGACGGAGTCCGCGAGGTCCTCGACCGGGCCGTCCCGCAGGATCAGCCCCGCCCCGCCCGCCGCGAGCACCGCCTCCGCCAGGCCCGGGTGGGCGGAGCCCGTCATGACCAGGACCCGGCACTCCGGATCGTCCGCCAGGAGGGCCGGTACGCGGTCCGCCGACTCGGTCAGCGCGACCGCCGGGCGGGCCATCGCCGAAGTGACCACCTCGATGTCCGGCTGGAGGCCCAGGAGCACCGCCAGGGCCGGGTTCGGCGGGTCCAGGAGCACCCGCAGGGATCGGACAGGGCGCTGGGAAACGGGCATTTCATCCACCCGGCCAGGGTAGGGGCGGAGTCTCCCCTTCCAGGGCAACACGCCCCGGCCGAAGTGCACCTGACAGATAGTCAGGAGTCTTCCCAACTGCTGGGGCGTGCGTTATACATTCCTTCACCGGCAACCTAGAACGCGTTCTAGAGCGCGTCCCTGGAGTGCCGGTCCCGCATACGACCTCGGTGCGGCCGACGGTGCGGACGGCCGCGCCGAGGTCTTCCAAAGGCCCCGGTGCTTCAGCAGACGGTGCCCAAGACGGCGCCTTAGAAGACGGTGCCCGAGACAGGGAGCAGCACGCTCATGCCGATCGATGCCGCCAAGGCCCTCGCCGCCGAACCCCGCCAGGGGAACATCGCCTGGGACCACAAGGACATCCAGCTCTACCACCTCGGACTCGGCGCCGGAACGTCCCCGCACAACCCCGGGGCGGCCACCGACCCCGACGAGCTGCGCTACACCCTGGAGTCCAAGCTCCACGTGCTCCCGAGCTTCGCGACCGTCGCCGGCGCCGGGATGGCCATGATGGGCGGCCTCGCCGCCCCCGGCATCGAGGTCAACCTCGCCCACGTGCTGCACGGCGGGCAGTCCATCGAGCTGCACCGGCCCATCCCCGTCAAGGGTGAGGCCACCTCCTCCGCCAAGGTCGCGGCCCTCTACGACAAGGGCAAGGCGGCCGTGATCGTCCTGCGCACCGAGGTCGCGGACGCCGACGGGCCGCTGTGGACCTCCGACGCGCAGATCTTCGTACGCGGTGAGGGCGGCTTCGGCGGCGACCGCGGCCCCTCCGTCAAGGCGGAGCAGCCCGAGCGGGCGCCCGACCGGATCGAGGAGCGCAAGATCCGCGAGGAGCAGGCGCTGCTGTACCGCCTCTCCGGGGACTGGAACCCGCTGCACGCGGACCCCGAGTTCGCCAAGCTGGCCGGCTTCGACCAGCCGATCCTGCACGGCCTGTGCTCGTACGGGATGACCCTGAAGGCCGTGGTCGACACGCTCCTCGACGGGGACGTCTCCCGCGTCCGTGCCTACCGCACGCGCTTCGCCGGGATCGTCTTCCCCGGCGAGACCCTGCGCATCCGGATGTGGCAGGAGCCCGGCCGCGTCCTGGTCTCGGTGACCGCCGTCGACCGGGAGGACGCCCCGGTCCTCGCCGACACCGTCGTCGAGCACGGGTAAGCGGGCTCGGGGAGGTGGGGTGCGTTTCCGCACCGCCCCGAGACCGCTTGGTCGTCGCACCGCACAACCCCGCAGACCCACAGAAGGAGCCGCACCGTGCGCGCAGCACTCCAGAGCGAGATAGGCCAGGACAAGCTCGAGGTCGTCGAGGACATGCAGGCCGTGGGCTTCGGCCCCGGCAAGGTCAAGATCCGCATCAAGGCCACCGGCCTGTGCCACTCCGACCTCTCCGCCATGAGCGGCGTCCTGCCGCAGCCCGCCCCCTTCATCCCGGGCCACGAGGGCTCCGGCGTGATCACGGACGTGGGCGACGGCGTCACCAGCCACAAGATCGGCGACCGGGTACTGGTCTGCTGGCTGCCGCCGTGCGGCCACTGCCCCTCCTGCAAGCGCGGCCAGGGCCACCTGTGCCTGGAGGCCTTCGGCAACGTGGCCACCCCCAACTTCCAGCGCGGCGACAACAGCATCTTCGGCTTCGCCGGCACCGGCACCTTCGCCGAGGAGATGGTGGTCCCGGCGGGCTGCGCCGTACCGATCCCCGACGACGTGCCCTTCGACATCGCCGCCCTGATCGGCTGCGGAGTCACCACCGGCCTCGGCGCGGCCATCAACACCGCCCAGGTGGAGGCCGGTTCCTCGGTCGCGGTCATCGGCTGCGGCGGCGTCGGCATCTCCGTCATCCAGGGTGCCAAGGTGCAGGGCGCGGCCCAGATCATCGCCGTCGACCCGGTCGCCTCCCGGCGCGAGGCGGCGCTGCGCTTCGGCGCCACCGAGGCGGTCTCCCCGGAGGAGTTCGCCGACGCCAAGAACCGGATCACCGCGGGCGAGGGCTTCGACTACGTCTTCGAGGTCGTCGGCAAGTCCGCGACCACGAAGACCGCGTACGACATGACCCGCCGCGGCGGCTCCGTCGTCGTGGTCGGCGCGGGCGCCCTCGACGACAACTACTCGATCAACATGTTCTCGCTCTTCTTCGACGAGAAGAAGATCCTGCCCTCCATGTACGGCGGCGGGGACGTGCTCCGCTCCTACGAGCGCACCATCGCGCTGTGGCGGGCCGGCCGCGTGGACCTCGCGGGCCTGATCACGCACCGCGTGCAGCTCGCCGAGATCAACGACGCCCTCGACCAGATGCGTACGGGCGTGGCCCTGCGCACCTGCATCGAACTCTGACCCGAGCCGACCCGAGCTCACCGCTCATCGCTCACCCGAGAGGAACCGTACGGATGTCACTGCCACTTGAGGGACTCTCCGCCATAGTCACCGGCGCCGGCCGCGGCCTCGGCCGGTCCGAGGCGATCGAGCTCGCCCGGCTCGGGGCGAGCGTGGTCGTCAACGACTTCGGCCAGCCCGGCCGCGACGGCTCCGGGGAGGCCTCGGCCGCCCCGGCGGAGGAGGTCGCCGCGGAGATCCGCGCGGCGGGCGGGCAGGCGGTGGCGCACCTCGGCGACGTGGCCGACTTCGAGCAGGCGCGCGAGCTGGTCGAGCTGGCGGTGAACAGCTTCGGCAAGCTCGACATCCTGGTCAACAACGCGGGCATCCTGCGCGACCGGATGGTCTTCTCGATGTCGGAGGCGGAGTGGGACTCGGTCATCCGGGTCCACCTCAAGGGCCACTTCAACACCACGCACTTCGCGTCCGTGCACTGGCGCGAGCGTTCCAAGGCGGCGGGCGGACCGGTCTACGGCCGGATCATCAACACCTCCTCCGAGGCCTTCCTCGGCGGCTCGGCCGGGCAGCCCAACTACGCGGCGGCCAAGGGCGGCATCGTGGGCCTGACGACCTCGACCGCGCTGGCGCTCGCGAAGTACGGGGTCACGGCCAACGCCATCTGCCCGCGGGCCCGTACCCGTATGACGGAGGACGTCTTCGCGGGCTTCCAGGTCCCGGAGGAGGGCAAGCTCGACGCCCTCGCCCCCGAGCACGTCTCCCCGCTGGTCGGCTACCTGGCCTCCCCGGCCTCGGCGAAGGCCAACGGGCAGCTGTTCGTCGTCCACGGCGGCATCGTGGTCGTGATGGAACGCCCGAAGGTGGCGGCGAAGTTCGACACCGCCAAGGAGTCCTTCTCCTACGAGGAGCTCGACGGCCTCCTCACCCCGCACTACGACTCCCGCCCGGCGAACGAGACGTTCGCGGCGGCGGAGGTCCTGGGCCTCAAGCACGTCGGCTGACGCCTGACGGCCGTCGGC
>NZ_JBSGXB010000265.1:0-10905 GCF_053609185.1 Streptomyces sp. NPDC054956
GCCATCCGGCTCGGGGCGCCCTTGCGTTGTATACGAAAATCCGGTCAGCGCATCTTTCCGCCGCGCGGCATGCGCATCCCCTTGGGCATCGGGCCCTTCGGGATCGGCATGTTGCTCAGCAAGTCGCCCATGGCCCGGAGCTTGTCGTTGACCTGGGTGATCTGAGGGCCGGAGAGCACGCGGGGCAGCTTCAGCAGGGTCGTACGGACCTTCTTGAGCGGCACCTCGCCCTCGCCGGTGCCCACGATGAAGTCGTGGACCGGGATGTCGGGCATGATCCGGGCCAGCTTCTTCTTCTCGTTCGCGAGCATCGGCTTCACCCGGTTCGGGTTGCCCTCGGCGATCAGGACCACACCGGCCTTGCCCACGGCCCGGTGCACGATGTCCTGCTGCTTGCTCATCGCGACGGCGGGGGTGGTGGTCCAGCCCCGTCCCACGTTGTCCAGTACGGCCGCGGCCGCGCCCGGCTGGCCCTCCATCTGCCCGAAGGCAGCCTGCTCGGCCCGCCGTCCGAAGACGATCGCCATCGCAAGGAACGCCACCAGGAAGCCCAGGATGCCCAGGTAGACCGGGTGGCCGATCAGGAAGCCGATCGCAAGAAGCACACCGAAGGTGACGATTCCCACGCCCGCGACGATCAGACCGACCTTCGGGTCGGCCTTGCGCGTCATCTTGTACGTCAGGGCGATCTGCTTCAGTCGCCCGGGGTTCGCAGCAGTCTCTGCGTTTGACTTCCTCGCCATAGAGCGAAGTTTACGTGGCCTTCTCGGTCCGGGTAGCCGCGGCCTCGAGTACGTGCTCGGTTTCGACGCGGTCCTTGGCCCGGCGGCGGTCCTCGAGGACGGCCGTCCAGGCGTTGCGACGGGCACCGCTCATGAGCAGGGACTCGATGCCGCGGAAGGCGTCGGTGAAGGACGGGATGGCGATGGCGCGTACGGGCGCGGCCTGCATGATGTCGATCCCTTTCACGGAGCTCACGTCGGGGGGTGACCAGGGGTGTGTGCTGTGCGTCAAGCAATCGTCACTGATTGGTGTTACCAGGGCGTGACCGGTCGGTCAATTGTGATTGACGCGTTGCAAACGCCGACGCGGCCCGCCGAGCACTTCCATGGAAGAGCCTAGGGGCCGCGTCGATGCGGTGTTACCTATCGGTAAGACTTTGTGCGCGAATTCACACAGTCCTCTCAGACCGTGGCGCGCTTCTCCATCGCCTGCTGGTACAGACGGCCCGCGCGGTACGAGGACCGGACCAGCGGGCCCGACATGACGCCGGAGAAGCCGATCTCCTCGGCCTCCTGGGCCAGCTCCACGAACTCGGCCGGCTTCACCCAGCGCTCGACGGGGTGGTGCCGCGGCGAGGGCCGCAGGTACTGGGTGATGGTGATGAGCTCGCAGCCCGCCTCGTGCAGGTCCTTCAGTGCCTCGGAGACCTCCTCGCGCTCCTCGCCCATGCCCAGGATCAGGTTGGACTTGGTGACGAGGCCGTAGGCACGGGCCTGCCGGATCACGTCGAGGGAGCGCTCGTAGCGGAAGCCGGGGCGGATCCGCTTGAAGATGCGCGGCACCGTCTCGATGTTGTGCGCGAAGACCTCGGGGCGGGAGGCGAAGACCTCCTCCAGCAGCTCCGGGACCGCGTTGAAGTCGGGGGCCAGCAGCTCGACCTTGGTGTGGCCGGTCTCGCGGCCCGCCGTCTGCTGGTGGATCTGGCGCACGGTCTCCGCGTACAGCCAGGCGCCGCCGTCCGCCAGGTCGTCGCGCGCGACGCCCGTGATGGTGGCGTAGTTCAGGTCCATCGTGACGACGGACTCGCCGACGCGACGGGGCTCGTCGCGGTCCAGCGCCTCGGGCTTGCCCGTGTCGATCTGGCAGAAGTCACAGCGCCGGGTGCACTGGTCGCCGCCGATGAGGAAGGTGGCCTCGCGGTCCTCCCAGCATTCGTAGATGTTCGGACAGCCGGCTTCCTGGCACACCGTGTGCAGTCCTTCGCCCTTCACCAGGGCCTGCATCTTGGTGTACTCGGGACCCATCTTCGCCCGGGTCTTGATCCACTCGGGCTTGCGCTCGATGGGGGTCTGGGCGTTACGGACCTCGAGGCGCAGCATCTTGCGTCCGTCGGGTGCGACTGCGGACACGACCGGCTCCCTGTGACTTCGATTCTTCGGCGCCCACCAGGGTACGCCCGTAATTTCGTACGCTCTTACGTCGGCCAACCTGCGGGGTGCCCGACCCATTCCCCCGGGGGCTAGCCGGCGGCCGGCTCTGTCTCCCGGGGCCGCAGCTCCGCCTGCTCCAGTACGTCCTTCAGGTGCCGTTCGATCACCGGCAGCACCTCGGCGATGGTGATCTCACGGCCGAGCTCGTAGGAGAGCGAGGTCACACCGGCGTCCCGGATGCCGCAGGGGACGATCCGGTCGAACCAGGTGTTGTCGGGGTTCACGTTGATCGCGAAGCCGTGCATCGTGACGCCCTTGGCGACCCGGATGCCGATGGCGGCGAGCTTGCGGTCCTCGCGGCGCTGGCCGGCGTTGGACGGGGCGTACTCGGGGCCGTTGAGCCGCGGGTCGAACTCCTCGTCCGCGAGCCGCGGGTCGAAGTCGACGGAGAGGCCGCCGATCTGCGGGCGCTCCTCCACCGGGTCGCCGAGCACCCAGACCCCGCTGCGCCCCTCGACGCGGGTGGTCTCCAGGCCGAACTCGGCGGCCGTGCGGATCAGCGCGTCCTCCAGGCGGCGCACGTGGGCGACCACGTCCACCGGGCGGGGCAGCTTCATGATCGGGTAGCCGACCAGCTGGCCCGGGCCGTGCCAGGTGATCTTGCCGCCCCGGTCCACGTCCACGACGGGCGTGCCGTCGAGCGGGCGCTCGCTGTCGGCGGTGCGCCGGCCGGCGGTGTAGACCGGCAGGTGCTCCAGCAGCAGGCAGGTGTCCTCGATCTCGTCCGCGAAGCGGGCCGCGTGCACCCGGCGCTGCTCTTCCCAGGCCACCGTGTACTCCACGGCATCCGGTCCGAAGCCCAGATGGACAAACCCAAGATCAGCCACCGCGGCGCCTCCTCGTCGAACCTGCCGTCGAACTTGCTGTGTGCACGTATCGCACCAGGCAAGGGTACGGCGACCCGCTCCGGCCCCGTCAGCCGCCCGTCGCGGCCCGGGCGAAAGGCCCCTGCGGCCCGGCGTCGGGCGGCCCCTCGGGCGACCCCGAAGCCGGTCCGTGCGGCGGCCCCTCGGGCGGTCCCGGGAGCTGGCGCGGGCGCCTGCGCCCCTTCGCCGGCCGGTCCGGGTCCTCGTCCGCCCGGGGCAGCCTGCGGTGCCCCTCGGAGTGGTCGTTCACCCAGCCGCAGACCCCGCACGCGTAGCGCCCGTCGAGCCCGGCGATGTACGTCCCGCAGCGCCGGCACTCCGCCTCGGTCAGCTCGGGGGCGGGCAGCGGGGCCGTGGCGGAATCCGCTTGGTCCTCGCATCGCTCGGGGGGCTGCTCCCCCGTGGTCCGGCGGCTCATGGGCCGCAGCGTACGCGGGTGGAGGGGGTCGGTCCGTAAAGAGCCCTACCGGTTCTCCACACGATCGGATGAATGTGGGACAGAGGGGGCGGTGCGGGCGAAGTTCGCCGCTACATTCACGCCGTTCACAGGGCCGGGACTCCGGTCCGTCACGTCAGGAGACCGTGGAGCCGATGACGGAACGACCTGCCCAGCGCGTCCCCAACCGGCAGCTCGCGGCACTGATCGCCGAGGCCGGGTTCTCCAACGCCGGGCTCGCCCGCCGCGTCGACCAACTCGGTCTGGAGCACGGTCTCGACCTGCGGTACGACAAGACCTCCGTGACCCGCTGGCTGCGCGGGCAGCAGCCGCGCGGGACCACCCCGGCGCTGATCGCGGAGGTGTTCACCCGGCGCCTCGGGCGCCGGCTGTCGGCCCAGGACCTGGGCCTGGACGCGTGCGCCCCCGTGTACGCCGGGCTGGAGTTCGCGGCCACCCCGGAGGAGGCCGTCGACATCGCGAGCGGACTGTGGCGCAAGGACTCCGGCTCGCACGCCGAACTGCGCAAGATCGCCTTCACCCCGGCCGGGCTGGTGGTGCCCAGCCGGGACTGGCTCATCGGGCGGGCCGACGAACGGGTCGGCCGCGGCGCGGAACAAGCCGCCGCGCGCGTCCCCGTACAGGGCCGGGCCTCGGTGCCCCGGCAGCGACAGATCGACCGCGGGCCCGGGCAGCGCGTCACGGGCGGTGACATCGCGGCGCTCAGATCGGTGGGCGAGCTGTTCCGCACCCTGGACCACGCCTACGGCGGCGGCCATGCCCGCCAGGCCCTCGTGCGCTACCTGGAGCACGAGGCGGAGCCGATGCTGCGCGGCACCTACGGGGAGACCACCGGACGCCGGCTGTTCTCCGCCGCCGCCGACCTGACCCGGCTCGCGGGCTGGACCTCGTACGACATCGCCGCGCACGGGCTCGCCCAGCGGTACTTCGTGCAGGCGCTGCGCCTCGCCCAGGCCGCCGGGGACCGGCCGTACGGGGCGTACGTGCTGGTCACCATGAGCCGGCAGGCGGTCTACCTCGGCCACGGCCGGGAGGCGGTGCAGCTGGCCCGCGTGGCCCAGCAGGGCGTCGGCTCGGGCCCGCCGCCGGTGGTGCAGGCGCTGCTGCACTCGGCGGAGGCGCGCGGGCACGCGGTGCTCGGCGAGGTCAGGGCGTCGACGGCGTCGCTGGTACGGGCCGAGCGGGCGCTGGGCGCGGCCCGGCCCGGTGACGACGTACCGCACTGGGCGCGGGGCTACGACGAGGGCCAGCTGGCCGACGAGTTCGGGCACTGCCACCGCGACCTGCAGCAGTACCGGGCCTCGGCGCAGCACGCGGAGCGCTCGCTCCAGCTGCGGGCGCCCGGCTACGCGCGCTCACGGCTGTTCTGCCGGGTGGTGCTCGCCACGGCCCGGCTGGGGCTGGGCGAACTGGACCAGGCGTGCGCGCTGGGCGCGGAGGCGGCGCAGCAGGCGATGGAGATGCGGTCGGTGCGGGCGGTGGAGTACGTACGGGACTTCGAGCGGCGGCTGGAGCCGTACCGGGACGCCTCGGCGGTGCGGACGTACCGGGACCGGGTGGCCGCCTTGTCGTGACCCTGCGGGCCGGCTCCCGGGGCTCCGCACCGGACCCCTCACCTCGAACGCCGGCGGGGCTGGAACCGCCCCGCCGGCGTGGATGGTGGTTGGCTCAGGCCGCCACCGGAAGCGCGGCCTCCGGGGCGGCCGGGAGCGGGATGCCGAAGTCGCGCAGGACGGCTCCGGCCGCGCGGCGGGCCGAACGCAGCGCGCCCTCGACGGTGTTGGTGTCGCGGTGGTCCCCGCACACGTACAGCCCGGCCAGGACCCTGACCGTGCGCCGGGTGTCCAGCGGCGGGGGCATGGCGGGGACGGCCTCCGGGGTGTGGTGCACGGCGAGGAGCTCCCACTCCCGGGTCGAGGTCTCGTAGAGCCGGGCCAGGCGCGCGGCGACCGTACGCGCGGGCGGCGGCGGGCCGAGCACGGTGGTGGTGACCAGGCTGCGGCCGGCGGGGGCGCGCGTCGGGTCGACGGCGCTCATCACGGCGGTGTGGGCGACCGGCCACTTGGGGTCGCCGTCCAGGAGCAGCGAGCCGTCCCAGGGCAGCGGGGCGGACGTGGCGTGGTGGATGACGGTGACCTGGTGGAACTCCGGGACCCGCAGGCCGGGGAGCAGTTCGGCGGCGGCCCGCGCGCCGGTGGCGAGCACGGCGGAGCGGCAGCTGAAGTCGCCGTGCCCCTCGGTGGTGACGAGGTTGGTGGCCACCGACCGGACCCGGACCCCGGTGCGTACGGTGCCGGGCGGCAGCGCGGCCGCGAGCAGGCCGGGCAGGGTCGCGGCGCCGCCCTCGGGCACGGCGAGCCGGCCGCGGGCGAAGGTCCGCAGGGCCAGGTCGGCGACGCGGCTGGAGGTGGCGAGGGCGGGGTCGCGCAGGAGCGCGGCGAGGAGCGGGCGCAGCGTCGTACCGAGGCTGCGGGAGCTCAGGGCGGCGTGGGCGGTGCGCTCGGGACGGGCCAGGAGGCGTTCCTCGGGCAGGGCGGCGAGGCGGCCGAGGGCGGCGCCGATCCGGGCCTGGTCGAGGGAGCCGCTGGTCAGGGCTCGAACGGGCGTGAGCACGCCGGCGTGCAGGATTCTGCCGTCGGTGTGGACGAGGGCCCCCGGTGCGAAGGGCCGCAGGACCAGGCCGGCCAGGGCCGGGGTCCGGGACGGTTCGGTGTAGGCGGTGTTGAGGAGCTGGCCGATGCGGTCGAGCCGGAAGCCGTCGACGGTCTCGGTGGCCATGCGGCCTCCGGGATCGTCGGCACCCTCCAGGACGATGACCGTGACTCCCGCGGCGATCAGGTGGTGCGCGGCCGTGAGTCCCGAGACTCCGGCTCCTACGATGATCACGTCCGCGTGGTGTGCGTGTGCGCTGTTGAGCACGTGCCCCTCCCCGAGGTCGGCCCGGCTGTGTGGGGTCCTCCTTCCCCCAACGCGCTCCGGTGGAACCCGAGTTGGCTGCGCTATTTCGGGCGACACGGTCAACTTCGGTCGCACGACGGTCGCATTCGGGTCACGTACGGTCGCACACGAACCGTGGTGCGCTCCCCCTCGACCGTCCGCCTCCAGGCGTCCGGGTCCGGGCGTCCACGTCTAGGCTTCGAGCGCGGCTCTGATCGACTCGTCGATCCCGGGGTACTTGAAGACGAACCCGGACTCCAGCAGCCGGGCCGGGCGCACCCGCTGACTGCCCAGCACGTCCTGCGCGAACTCCCCGAGCACCACGCGCATGACCGGAGCCGGTACGGCGAACACCGCCGGGCGGTGCAGGACCCGGCCCATCGCCGCCGTCACCTCGCGGTTGGTCAGCGGCTCGGGGGCGGTCAGGTTCACCGGGCCCTCCAGCGAGGGCGTGTCGATGATGTGGCGCAGCGCGGCGAGCTCGTCGTGCATCGAGATGTGCGACCAGTACTGCCGGCCGTTGCCGAGCCGGCCTCCGATACCGGCCTTGAAGATCGGGAACAGCTTCCCCCAGGCCCCGCCCTCGGCCGCGACGACCAGCCCGGTACGGGCGAACACGGTCCGGATCCCGGCCTCCCGGGCGGGCGCGGCGGCGGCCTCCCAGTCGATGCACACCTCGGGCAGGAACCCCGTGCCCGCCGGGGCGTCCTCGTCGACCGCCCGGTCGCCCGTATCGCCGTAGTACCCGATGGCGGTTCCGCAGAGGAACACGGACGGCGGCTCGGCCATCGCGGCGACGGCCCGCGCCATGGCGGCCGTGCCCTTGACCCGGCTGTCGCGGATCTCCCGCTTGTAGGCGGCCGTCCACCGGTGGTCCCCGACCCCGGCCCCGGCGAGGTGCACGACGGCGTCGCAGCCGGCGAGCCCGGCCGGATCGACGTACCCCCGGGCGGGATCCCACCGCGCCTCGTCGGCCCCGACCGGCTCCCGCCGCACGAAGCGGACCACGTCGTGTCCGTCTGCCCTCAGGGCCCGCCCGAGTGCACTGCCGATGAGCCCGGTGGCACCGGTGACTGCGATACGCATGGGCTCATCTTTACAGGCAACCCGGCCGCGCCGGTGCTTGAGGCGCGGGGTCCGGGGCGGAGCCCCGGGGTCCGGGCGCAGCCACGGGGCCGACCCCGTCAGGACGCGCCCAGCCAGCTGCCGACCGCATAGGTCACGGCCATCGCCAGCGCACCCCCCGCGACGTTCCGCAGCACCGCCCTCCCCGTGGGCGCCCCGCCCAGCCTCGCGCTGACCACCCCGCACACCGTCAGGGCCACCAGCACCGCCACCACCGTCACCGGCACCCGCCCGGAGGACCCCGGCAGCACGATCGCCAGCAGCGGAAGCAGCGCCCCGACCGTGAAGGCGATCAGGCTCGCCAGCGCCGCGTGCCAGGGGTTCGCCAGCTCGTCGGGGTTGATCCCCAGCTCCACCCGCGCGTGCGCCCGCAGCGCGTCCCGCTCGGTCAGCTGTTCCGCCGCCTCCCGCGCCACGTCCGCGCTCAGCCCGCGCTGCGCCAGCAGCCCCGCCAGCTCCTCCAGCTCCTCGGCCGGCGACTCCGCCAGCTCCCGCCGCTCCACGTCCAGCGCGGCCTTCTCCGAATCCCGCTGGGAGCTGACCGACACGTACTCCCCCGCCGCCATCGACAGCGCACCCGCCAGCAGCCCCGCGACCCCCGCCGCCAGGATCGAGGAGCGCGAGGTCGTCGCACCGGCGACGCCGACGACCAGACCGGCCGTCGAGATGATCCCGTCGTTCGCGCCGAGCACGCCCGCGCGCAACCAGTTCAGCCGCGTACTGATCGCCGCGCTCTGCCCAACGCCATCCGCATCCGTCACGCCCTCACTGTCGCCGCCCGAGCCACAAGGGGCCACCCGGCGTGCGCGCCCCGGGCGCCCGTACCAGGGTGGAGGGGTGAGACGCGGACGCGAGGACCCGGGCTGGCTGGGCGGGGCGCCGCCACCGCGCTGGGCCCGTTTCGCGCCCGCGGTGGCCCTGGTCGTGCTGGTCTGCGCGCAGCGCATCACCCCCGGCGACATCGAGGTCGGCTACTTCCTGGCCGGACTCCCCCCGGTGGCCGCCTTCGCGTACGGGGCCGCCGGGACGGCCGTCTTCGCCGGCGTGGTCCTGACCCTGCTCGCCCTCCCCCAGCTCGGCATCGCGCACGCCCGCGGCTCCGACCTGGCCACCGTCGCGGCGATCTGCCTGCTCAGCGTGGTCGTCGCCTGGGTCCGAAAACACCGGGACGCCCAGCTCGTCAGCGTCCGCACCGTCGCGGAGGCCGCGCAGCTCGCCGTCCTGCCGCCCGTCCCCGAGCTGGTCGGGGACGTCCGCTGCGCCGGGCTCTACCGGGCGGCCCAGCGGGGCACCCTCGTGGGCGGCGACCTGTACGACGTACGGGTCGGGCCGTTCGGCGTGCGCGCCGTGGTCGGCGACGTCCAGGGCCACGGGCTCGCCGCCGTGGGCACCGTGGCCTCACTGCTCGGTGCCTTCCGCGAGGGTGTCCTCGACGACGCGGAGCTCACCGCGGTGGCGGCCCGGCTGGACCGGCGGCTGCTGGCGGACTCGGCGGCCGAGTCGGTGGCGCACGCGGAGCTGTTCGCGACGGCGGTGCTCCTGGAGTTCCCGCCCGGGCTGGACCTCGTACGGATCGTGTCGTGCGGCCATCCGCCGGCCCTGCTGCTACGGGACTTCGCGGTCTCGGAACTCGACGTGGATCCGGGCCCCCCGCTCGGCCTGGGCCTGGCCGGCCCGACCCCGGCCGCACCGACCGAGCTCCCGGTGCGCCCCGGGGACCGGCTGCTGCTGTACACGGACGGGGTGACGGAGGCGCGCGACGCCTCGGGGCACTTCTACCCGCTGGCCGCACGCGTGCCCGTACTGGCCACGGACCCGGCGGGTCTGGCCCGGGCGGTGTGGCGGGACTTGGCCTCCTTCACCGGGGGCGGCCCGCGCGACGACGTGGCACTGCTGGTGCTCTCCCTGGACGCGGAGCCGGGCGGCGGCGGCCGTGACGGCGGCAGCGGGGACAGCACCAGTGGCAGCGGCAAGGCGCGATGACCACACCGTACTGATCACATGACCAAACGATGACAACCGCCCATTTAGCCCATTCGCCATGTTTCGCTCGGTTCTCCCAGCCCCCCAGCATGGAAACCGAGGCCCACCTGATGCGCGCACCGCACAAACACCACAGGCGGATCACGGCGGTCGTGGCGGCCGCGGGCGCCTTCGCACTGCTCACCGGCGCGATCGCGCTCGGCGCGGCCGAGGAGGAGGCGACGGCTCCCGACTCGGCGAAGAACCAGGTGATCGAGGCCCCCGCCCGGCTGCGGGTCGGCTCGGACCTGGTGCGCGCGGCCGAGGAGGAGGGCAAGGTCGTCAACATCACCCTCGACGACGGGCCCGACCCGAAGTGGACCCCGAAGGCCCTCGAACTCCTCCGGGAGCACGGCGCGAAGGCCACCTTCTGTCTGACCGGGCCGAACGCGCAGAAGCACCCGGACCTGGTGAACGAGATGGTCGCGGCCGGCCACCGGCTGTGCAATCACGCCGTCAGCCACGACACCGCCATGGACAAGAAGGACGTCGCGTACCAGGAGAAGGAGATCATGGACGCGAAGCACATGATCGACGGGGCGAGCGGCGGCACCCGCATCTGGTACTACCGCGCCCCCGGCGGTGCCTTCACCCCCGAGAGCCGCGACATCGCCGCCCGCAACGGCATGGCCAACCTCGGCTGGAACGTCGACCCCGGCGACTTCAACAGGCCCGGCGCGGACCAGATCGTCAGCGCCGTGCAGAAGCAGTTGGAGACCAAGGGGCCGACGATCCTCATGCACGACGGCGGCGGCGACCGCTCCCAGTCCGTCGAGGCCCTCGGAAAGCTGCTGCCCTGGCTCAAGGAGCAGGGCTACGGCTTCAGCTTCCCGAGGATCCCCGAGGCCTGAGACGTACCGCTCGGCCGGCTACCCGGCGTCGCGGATGAAGGAACGGACCATCTTGCACGTGACGTTGGACGGCCGGTGGATCCCCGTCCGGACGGCCATCGTGCGGATCTTCCGGTTGGTGGCGCGCTGAGCGTCATACGTGCCCGAGTCCAGCAGGGATATCGCCAGCCGCATCGCCTTCAGGCGCCGGTTGTGGCTCTCGTACCACTCGCGGGGCAGCCCCGCCGGCAGCGGCTTCTTCTTGACGGGCTCGACGGTGTGCAGGGTCATGGCAGTGGCCATCTACAGCCTCCCAAACGGTAGTTGGCTTCCTGTCGTTCTCCCTCGATTTTACCGGCGACCACTGACAGTCATAGTGATATCCGGGTCCCCGGTGGTCGTGACCCAATCACTGACTGACGTCCTGCTGGGCTGTCCTTGCTTTGATCTGTCCG
>NZ_JBSGXB010000266.1:0-10868 GCF_053609185.1 Streptomyces sp. NPDC054956
GGGTGACCGTGTCCTACCACGGCGTGCCCGCCGTCCGGGAGGTCGACCTCGACCTGCGCGGCGGCGAGATCACCGCGCTCATGGGCCGCAACGGCTCCGGCAAGTCCTCGCTGCTGTGGGCCCTGCAGGGCTCGGGCCCCCGCAAGTCCGGCTCCGTGGCCGTGACCGCGTCCGCCCCGACCACCCCGACCGCCCCGGCTGCCCCGGCTCCCGAAGGCCCACGGGCCCGCGGCGGTGCCGTGAGAGCCAAGGCGCCGGGCGCTCCGAAGGCACCGGACCCGCGCACGCTCTCCGCCGCCGAGGCCCGCCGGCTGGTCGGCCTGGTCCCGCAGACCCCGACCGACCTGCTGTACCTGGAGAGCGTCGAGCAGGAACTCGACCAGGCGGACGGCGAGTCCGGCTCCGGCGCGCAGGGCCGTACGTCCGCACGCGCGATCCTGGACCGGCTGGCGCCCGGCATCCCCGGCTCCACGCACCCCCGCGACCTCTCCGAGGGCCAGAAGCTGGCGCTGGTCCTGGCCATCCAACTGGCCGCCGCCCCGCGGGTCCTGCTGCTGGACGAGCCCACCCGCGGCCTCGACTACGCGGCCAAGGCCGAGCTCGTCCGCATCGTCGACGGCCTCGCGGCCGAGGACCGGGCGGTCGTGATCTCCACCCACGACGTCGAGTTCGCGGCCCGCGCCGCCGACCGGGTCGTGGTCATGGCCGAGGGGGACGTCGTCGCCGACGGACCCACCACCGAGGTGATCGTCGCGTCCCCGGTCTTCGCCCCCCAGACGGCCAAGATCCTCGCCCCGCTCCCGTACCTCACGGTCGCCCAGGTCGCCCGCGCCCTCGCCGAGGACGGGACGGGCCCCGGCTCATGAGCGCACGCACGCACGCCATCCGGATCGGCCCGCGGGCCGGGGCCGTCATCGCCATGGCCGCCCTCCTCGGCGTCGTCGCGTTCTTCTGGCCGTTCCTGGTGGCCCCCGGCACGTTCGGCTCGAACTACGCCCCGCCCCTGATCTTCGGCGTCCTGCTGGTCGTCGTGCTGTGCGTGGTGATCTCCGAGATCGCCGAGGGCGGCATCAGCTCCAAGGCCCTGGCGATGCTGGGCGTCCTGTCGGCGGTGAACGCCGCCCTGCGCCCCCTCGGCGCCGGTACGGCCGGCATCGAGACGGTCTTCTTCATCCTGGTCCTCGCCGGACGGGTCTTCGGACCGGGCTTCGGCTTCACCCTCGGGTGCACCTCGCTCTTCGCCTCCGCGCTCATCACCGGCGGCATCGGCCCCTGGATGCCGTACCAGATGTTCGGCTGCGCCTTCGTCGGCATGCTCGCCGGATTCCTCCCGAGGGCGACCGGGCGCCGGGAGGTCGCCGTGCTCGCGGTCTACGGCTCCCTGTCGGGCTACCTCTTCGGCTTCCTCCTCAACCTCTCCTTCTGGCCCTTCTCCCTCGACCCGAACAGCTCCATCGCCTACCTGCCCGGCCTGCCCTTCACCGAGCAGTTCCACCGCTACCTCGCCTTCGACCTGGCCACCTCGCTGGGCTGGGACACCGGGCGGGCCGTCACCAACCTGGTCTGCATCGCCCTGGCCGGGCCGGCGGTCCTGACCACCTTCCGCCGCGCGGCCCGCAAGGCCCGCTTCCGGGCCCCGGTCCGCTTCGCGCCGCCCGTCCACCCGACGGCCGAAGCCGGGCTCCCTCCCGGGCTCCCTCCCGGCCCCCCTCCGGGCCTCCACCCCGGCCTCCCTCCGGGCCTCCGCCCCGGCCTCCCTCCCGACCGGAAGCCCACCGGTCCCTGACCCGCCCGAGGAGGGCCGGCCCGAATGGTCGCGGCGGCGGCGCCGGGTCACCGTGGTCCCATGACCTCACCCGCACCGACGGACTCCCCGCCCCGCCCCGAGGCCGGCCGCAAGGGCTCGCGGGTGCGCGGTCTCGGCCCCAACTGGTACGCGAGCGTGATGGGCACCGCCATCGTCGCCAATGCCGGCGCGGCCCTCCCCTGGCACGTCCCGGGCCTGCGCACGGCGTGCACGATGGTCTGGGCCCTGTCCGCCGTGTTCCTGGCGGTCCTGCTCATCACCCGGACGGCCCATTGGGTGCGCCACGGCGACCAGGCGCGCGCCCATCTGCTCGATCCGACGATGGCGCCGTTCTACGGGTGCCTCTCCATGGCCCTGCTGGCGGTGGGCGGGGGCACGATGATCGTCGGGAAGGACTGGATCGGCGTGGGCGCGGCCGTCGCCGTGGACACGGTGCTGTTCACCGCCGGGACGGCGATCGGGTTGCTCGTGGCCGGCGCCATTCCCTTCCTGATGGCGTCGCGGCACGAGCTGAAGCCGGGCAGCGCCTCACCGGTGTGGATCCTGCCCGTGGTCGCGCCCATGGTCGCCGCCGCACTCGGCCCGCTGCTGATCCCGCACCTGCCGGCCGGTCAGTGGCGCCAGGCGCTCCTGCTCGGCTGCTACGCGATGTTCGGCCTGAGCCTGCTGGCGACGGTGTTCCTGCTCCCCATCGTCTTCGCCCGGCTGCTGGCCGGCCCGCGGCTGCCGCTCGCCCTGACGCCGACGCTCTTCCTGGTGCTCGGCCCGCTGGGGCAGTCCACGACGGCGGCGAACAACTTCGCCGACGCCGCCCCGCAGGTGCTCCCGGCCCCGTACGCCGAGGGCTTCAGAATGCTGGCGGTGCTCTACGGGGTGCCGACCATGGGGTTCGCGCTGCTGTGGTTCGCCGTGGCGCTGGTGGTGGTGCTGCGCGCCCAGCGCCAGGGCATGGGCTTCTCGATGACCTGGTGGGCCCTCACCTTCCCGGTCGGCACCTGCGTCACCGGAGCGGAGGGGCTGGCGCGGCACACCGGCCTGACCGCCTGCGCCTGGATCGCGGGCGCGCTGTACACGTTCCTCGTACTGGCCTGGCTGGTGGCCGGCGTCCACACGCTGCGCGGGCTGCTCGCCAAAACCCTCGCTCCGGCGACGTAGCCGGGCCGCGGACGTAACCGGGCCGCAGACGCCGCTTCCCCGCCCGGGCCGGTGGCCGGACGGGGAAGCGGGGGGGCGAGAGGGGTACGGGCTCCCCGCGATCAGAAGAGATCGGTGAAGAACTGGTAGCCGGTGGGGTCGCCGGGCATCTGCCAGTGGAAGCCCTGCAGGAAGAAGCAGGCCACGAAGTTGCTGACGGCGAAGAAGGCGAGCACGGCCAGGGTGACGGTGGCGGCGCGGCGCAGGGCGGGCGAGCCGGTCGCGGAGTCCAGGGGGCGGACCTCCTCGGCCAGGACGAGGTTGACGCCCGCGGCGAGGGCGGCCAGGAAGAAGGTGATGGCGGCCCAGGTGTACAGGTGGAGGCCGAAGAGGGCGCCGGCGTACCCGGGGTCTCCGGGCTTGATGTGCATCAGCACCTGCGCGCCGGAGACGGTGCCGCCGATGAGGGCGGAGACGATGGCGACGCCCCAGCCCGAGGCGAACTCCCGGGTGCTCACGGCGCCCTTCCGGGACCGGGCGATGATCATGGCGGGTCCGATGGCGCTGAGCAGCATGAACATCCGCTGCAGGAGGCACATGGGGCAGGGGTACTCCCCCAGGCCGAACTGGAAGATGTAGGCGCCGCCGATGGTGGCGCACATCCCCAGGACGTAGACGTGGGCGAACCAGAGGCCGAGGCGGTGGGTGAGCCCGGTGGTGCGGGCGGCGACGGGACGGGCGACGGGGGTGGCGGTGGTGGACATGTTCTGCTCCTCCTCAGAAGCTCAGGTTGAAGGCGCGGTCGAGGTGGGGGAGGAACGCGAGGAGCGTGAGGCTCAGGGTCCCGGCCCACAGCAGCATCCGTGTCCGGCGTGGCCCGTCGCGCAGGACGGCCAGGACGCAGACGGAGATCAGGAGGAAGAGGATGGTGTACATGGTGTCCCTGCTTCATCGGAGGATTACGACTTGATCCTCCGGCGGGGAGTTCCGGCCCGGTAGCGGTAACGGATCGATGGATCCATAGGGCGGTTCTATGACCTCCAGGTGGTTCTACGATCCCTCGGCGGCGAGGTGCCTGCGCGCGAGGGCGAACAGGTCCCGGGCCGGACCGGTCGGACGCCTGCCGGTGGGCCAGACCGCGCGCAGCGAGCGGCCGAGGTCGAGGCCGGTCACCGCCGGGGACCGCAGGGTGCCGGCGGCCAGTTCGTCGGCGACGGCGAGCGAGCTGAGGACGGCGGGCCCGGCGCCGCCGGCCACGGAGGTCTTGATGGCGGTGGTGGAGGCGAGCTCCAGCAGGGCGGAGGGCTGCCAGTCGGGCAGGTGGGCCGTCATCGCCCGCTCGAAGGCCGTACGGGTGCCCGATCCCGCCTCCCGCTGGATCAGCGAGGCGCCGGCCAGCTCCTCCGGGGTGATGGCGGTGCGCCGCGCCCACGGGTGGGCCGGGGCCACGACGACGAGCAGCCGGTCCCTGGCCACGGCCCGGCTCTCCAGCCCCTTCGGTGCGCGGGGGCTCTCGATGAAGCCCATCTCGGCGCGGCCCTCCAGTACCGCCCGGGCCACGTCGGCGGAGTTGCCCGATTCGAGCGCGACGCTGGTGGCGGGGTGCTGCGCCCGCAGCCCGATGAGCCACTTGGGGACCAGGTACTCGGCGACCGTCTGGCTGGCCGCGACCTTGAGGTGGGAGCTGCGGCGTTCGCGCAGGGCATCGATGCCGGCGTCCAGTTCGTGGGCCGCGTCGATCACGGTCCGGGCCCACTCGGCGATCAGCGCACCGGCCGGCGTGGGCTTCGAGCCGAGCGACGAGCGTTCCAGTACGGGAAGGCCGACGAGCTTCTCCAGGTAGCGGATGCGGGAGCTGGCCGAGGGCTGGCTGATGCCGTGCGCCTCGGCCGCCCGTCCCAGGCTGCCCAGTTCGATGACGCTGAGCAGCAGGTCGAGGGCGGGCAGGTCGGGGACGCGCGGGGAGATGGGCATAGAACCATTCTATGGATGCATCGATCTGATCCCGCTACCGCGACGCGCGGCACCGGCCGAGGGTGAGGTCATGAGCAACAGGACCGCACCCTCCGCCCCCTCGCAGCGCCGACTGCTGCGCGATCTCGAACGACCCCGCGACGCCTTCCGCTACCTGGGGCCGAACTGGTTCGCCTCGGTCATGGGAACCGGGATCGTCGCCAACGCGGCGGCTTCCCTGCCGGTGCGGATCCCGGGGCTGCGCACCGCCGCCACGGTGGTGTGGGCGGTCGCGGCCCTGCTCCTGCTCGCGATGTGCGCCGCCTGGGCCGTGCACTGGGTACGGCACCGCGACAACGCCCGCGCCCACGGCACCAACCCCGTGATGTCGCAGTTCTACGGGGCTCCCCCCATGGCCCTGATGACCGTCGGCGCCGGCACCCTGCTGCTGGGCAAGGACGTCATCGGGCTGAACGCCGCCGTCACCGTCGACTGGGTGCTCTGGCTGACCGGCACCGCGCTCGGCCTGCTGACCGCCTTCGCCGTCCCCTACCGGATGATCACCCGGCGTGCGGCGGCGCCCGACGCGGCCTTCGGCGGCTGGCTGATGCCCGTCGTTCCCCCGATGGTCTCCGCCGCGATGGGCGCCCTGCTCGTCCCCCACACCCAGGACGGCCAGCTGCGCCTGACCATGATCCTGGCCTGCCTCGCGATGTTCGGCATCAGCCTGATCGCCGCGTTCGTGATCATCACCATGATCTACTCGCGGCTGGTGCACCACCCCGCGCCCGCCGCGGGCGCCGTCCCCACCCTCTGGATCGTGCTCGGCCCCCTCGGCCAGTCGGTCACCGCGGCCGGGCTGCTCGCGAACGCCGCCCCCTCGGCCCTGCCCGCCCCCTACGCCCAGGGCCTGCAGGTGTTCGCGCTGATCTTCGGCGTGGTGACCTGGGGATTCGCCATGCTGTGGCTGGCGATCGCGGCCGCCGTCACCGTACGGACCGCCCGTACGAGCGGGCTGCCCTTCAACCTGACCTGGTGGGGCTTCACCTTCCCCGTGGGCACCTGCGTCACCGGGAGCACCGGTCTGGCCGCCCGTACCGGCGCGGACCTGTTCGTCTGGGCCGCCGTCGCCCTGTACGTCCTGCTGGTCGCCGCATGGGCCGTGGTGGGGGTCCGTACCGCACGCGGCGCCCTGCGCGGCACCCTGTTCCTGCCTCCCCCCGCCCCTGCCGCCCCCGTCGTCGCGGTCGCCCGCGCGGCCACCCGTACCGCCGTGATGAAGGCCGCTTCGTGAACCTCGCACTGGCGCCGGAGACCATGGCCCGCTGGCAGTTCGGCATCACCACCGTCTACCACTTCCTCTTCGTACCGCTCACCATCAGCCTGGCCGCCGTCACCGCCGGGCTGGAGACGGCCTGGGTGCGGACCGGCAAGGAGAAGTACCTCCACGCCACCAAGTTCTGGGGCAAGCTCTTCCTGATCAACATCGCGCTGGGCGTGGTCACCGGCATCGTCCAGGAGTTCCAGTTCGGCATGAACTGGTCCGACTACTCGCGGTTCGTCGGCGACGTCTTCGGGGCGCCGCTGGCCTTCGAGGCGCTCGTCGCGTTCTTCCTGGAGTCCACGTTCATCGGCCTGTGGATCTTCGGCTGGGACAAGCTGCCGAGGAAGGTGCACTGCGCCTGCATCTGGATGGTCTCGATCGGCACCGTCCTGTCCTCGTACTTCATCCTCGCGGCCAACTCCTGGATGCAGCACCCCGTCGGCTACGCCCTGGACAAGGCGACGGGCAGGGCCCGGATGAACGACGTACTCGCGGTCCTGACCCAGCACACCACCCTCGTCCAGGCCTGGCACACGCTCTCCGCCTCGTTCCTGACCGGCGCCGCCTTCGTCGTCGGCATCTCCTCCTACCACCTGTGGCGGGCCAAGCGCGGCCGGAGCGGTCCCGGCAGGCGGACGGCCGTGATGCGTACGTCGCTGCGCCTCGGGCTCGCCCTCGCCGTCGTCGCGGGCACGGCCACCGCGGTGAGCGGCGACAGCCTCGGGCAGGTCATGTTCGAGCAGCAGCCGATGAAGATGGCGGCGGCCGAGGCCCTGTGGGACACGCAGGCGCCCGCTCCCTTCTCCGTGTTCGCGGTCGGCGACGTGAGCCGCGGACGCAACGACGTGGCCGTCGAGGTGCCCGGAGTCCTGTCCTTCCTCGCCCACCACGACTTCACCGGCGCCGTACCCGGCATCAACGACACCGCCCGCCGGGAAGCGGCCCTGTTCGGCGGGAAGCCCGAGGACTACATCCCGAGCATCTTCATGACCTTCTGGGGCTTCCGGCTGATGATCGGCTTCGGCATGGTCTCCTTCGCCGCCGGAGCGGCCGGCCTGTGGCTGACCCGCACCAGGCGCCTGCTGGACCCGCGGATGCGCACCGGGCCCGACGAGGTGCCCCGCCTGATGCTGACCAGGAGCCGCGAGCTCGGCCCCTTCCTCACGAAGTGGTCCTGGCGGACCGCGACCGTGACCATGGGATTCCCGCTGATCGCGAACTCCTTCGGCTGGATCTTCACCGAGATGGGCCGTCAGCCCTGGGCCGTCTACGGACTGCTGAAGACGAAGGACGCGGTTTCCCCCGGCGTCTCCACCACCTCGGCCGTCGTCTCCCTGACCGTGTTCACCCTGCTCTACGCCGCACTCGCCTTCGTCGAAGTCAGGCTCCTGGCCCGGTACGCGAAGGCCGGCCCGCAGACCGAGGAGCCGGCGGATCCCGCCTCCGGCTCCGAACCATCCGACTCCGCCCCCGCGTTCGCCTACTGATCCCCCCTGCTGACCCCCCTCCCCGAGGACCGACCCGTGCAACTCCACGACCTCTGGTTCGTGCTCATAGCCTTCCTGTGGACCGGCTACTTCTTCCTCGAGGGCTTCGACTTCGGCATCGGCGTCCTCACCCGGCTCGTGGCCCGCGACGCCCACGAACGCGGTGTGCTCCTCGCCACCATCGGACCCGTCTGGGACGGCAACGAGGTGTGGATGCTGACCGCCGTCGGAGCGACCTTCGCCGCCTTCCCCGACTGGTACGCCACCCTGTGCAGCGGTTTCTACCTGCCGATCCTCGCCGTCCTGGTCTGCCTGATCGTGCGCGGCGTAGCCTTGGAGTACCGGCACAAGCGCGAGGACGCCCGGTGGAAACTCACCTGCGACCGCTGCGTGTTCTGGACCTCCCTGGTCTGCTCCGCGCTGTGGGGGCTGATCTTCGCCAACATGGTGCGCGGCGTGCCCATCGGCCCCGACAAGAACTTCACCGGCGGCCTCCTGGACCTCCTGCACCCCTACGCGCTCCTCGGCGCGCTGACCACCCTGTGCCTCTTCACCCTGCACGGCACCCTGTTCGCCGCGCTGAAGACGAGGGGGCCCGTACGGGACCGGGCCCGGGCGAAGGTCCGTACCCTCGCGAACATCACCACCGTGGTCACCGGCACCTTCCTGTTCTGGACGCAGGTCCACAGCGGCAGCCGGGTCTGCGGGCTCGTCGTCGTGAGCGTGGCCGTCGTGGCGCTCGTCGCCACCGTGGAGCAGAGCGCGCTGCACCGCGACGGGTGGGCCTTCGCCCTGTCCGCGACGGCCGTCGCGGCCACCGTCGCCGTCCTCTTCCTCTCCTTGTTCCCCGCCGTCATGCCGTCCTCCGTCAACCCCGCCTGGACCCTGACCGTCGCCGGATCGGCGGCGAGCCCGTACGCGCTGACGGTCCTGACCTGGGTCGCCGGATTCGCCACCCCCGTCGTCCTCGCGTACCAGGCGTGGACCTACTGGGTCTTCCGCAAGCGCGTCGGCTGAGCCTGCCGGTGTCCGGAGACCGAACGCGGCGAGGTGTCCCCGGTTTGGCCGGTGGGGGGAATCTCAATACGATCCGGCGATGATCACTAGAAGATGGGTGGCGGCCGGTGCGTGCGGTCTGCTCGTCACCCTGGCTGCCGGGTTGTTCCCGACAGGTGCCGCCGCCGGTGAACCGGTGGCGAAGGAAGCGCCCAAGGTCGAGTTGGTGCTGGACGTCAGCGGCTCGATGCGCGCGCAGGACATCGACGGGCAGACCCGGATGTCCGCCGCGAAACAGGCGTTCAACGAGGTACTGGACGCCGTGCCCGCCGAAGTGCAGCTCGGGATACGGACCCTCGGCGCCAACTATCCCGGCGACGACAGGAACCAGGGCTGCAAGGACACCCGCCCGCTCTACCCGGTCGGGCCGCTGAACCGGACCGAGGCCAAGACCGCGGTCGCCACGCTCGCCCCCACCGGGTGGACGCCGATCGGGCCGGCCCTGCTCGGTGCCGCCGAGGACCTCAAGGGCGGCGACGCCACCAAGCGGATCGTCCTCATCACCGACGGCGAGGACACCTGCGCCCCGCTCGACCCGTGCGAAGTGGCCCGGGAGATCGCGGCCAAGGGCATCCACCTGGTCATCGACACGCTCGGGCTCGTCCCCGACGCGAAGACCCGCAACCAGCTGATCTGCATCGCCGAGGCCACGGGCGGTACGTACACCTCGGTGCAGCACACCGCCGAACTGTCGGGCAGGGTCCGCCAGTTGGTGGGCCGGGCGGCCACGCCGGTGGTCAACCCGGTGGCCGCCGAGGGCGCCAAGCAGTGCGAGGGGGCCCCGGAGCTGAAGCCGGGCCTCTACAGCGACCGCGAGAGCTTCGGGCAGCACCGCTGGTACCGGGTGGGCGTCAAGCCCGGCCAGGAGCTGCGGGCTTCGGTGAGCATCGGCGCCGACCGCGCGGTCAACAACGACTACGGGGTCCTGCTGCGCGCCACGACGCCGAGCGGGCGGGAGATCGTGCGCGGCCAGGAATCCGGGGACGGCCGCACCGACCTGATCTCCTCCGGGCTGCGCTATCCCAAGAGCGCCGACGTGGACGAAGAGGACGCGGACCGGGTGGAGACCGTCTGCCTCCAGGTCAGCAACTCCTTCTCCGCTCCGGCCTCCGTCAAGACCACCCCGGGCATGCCCGTCGAACTGACCATCGACGTGGTGGACGGCCCGGCCGACGCGAACGACGTGGCCGCCTTCGGCCTCGGGCGCGGCTGGTGGCTGCTCGGCGTCCTGGTGCTCACCGGCTTCCTGGCCGGACTGGTGTGGGGCTGGGTCTCCCGCTGGCGTATCGCGGTCTGGAGGACCAACTGATGAGTGCCGTGAGAACTCCTGTGAGAACTCCCGTGGGACACGCACGACGTGACCGAGGCGTACGCGGCATGCGGGGCGCGCGGCGCGCGCTGACCGCCGCGCTGCTCGTGGGCGGTAGCCTGCTCGCCGTAGCGGCCTCCCCCTCCCCCTCGCCCTCGGCGAGCACCGGTGGCGGCCCGAAGGCCCCCACCGAGGCCGGTACGGCCTTCCGTACGGCCACCCCGGTCCGGCTGGGCCAGGAGGCCACGGCCGACGCCTCCACCGGCGACTACCTCTACTGGGTGCTCCCGCTGGACTCGGGGCAGCGCGCCACCGTCCAGGCGTCGGTCACCCTGCCCGCCGCGGCCGGCCGGCACGCCTCCTCGACGTGGCAGCTCGACGTCTACGACGGTCTGCGCCGCCGCCAGCCGTGCATGTACGGCACGCAGACCGCCACCGCCGCCAAGGACGCCGCGACGATCGACCTGTCGTGCACCCTGCGCCCGGTCCGCTCGGGTGCCGACCAGTGGGCCAACGATCCGCTGCAGGGCGCCTATTACATCCGCCTGACGGTGACCGACCTCGCGCAGGAGGACCTCGGCCAGCCGGTACGGGCACGCCTGCGGGCCGAGGCGAAGGACGTCGGCGGTGCCTACGCCGCCGACAACGCCCTCGCCAAGCCGCTGGTCCCCGGCGCCGGCACGGCCTCCGGTCTCGAACCCGAGGACGGCTGGTCCGGCGGCTGGTGGTCCGACCGCTGGCTCTGGACGGCGGCCGGCGGAGTGCTCGCCGCGCTCGCCGGCATCGGCGGCCACCGGC
>NZ_JBSGXB010000267.1:0-10771 GCF_053609185.1 Streptomyces sp. NPDC054956
GCTCTGCCCGCCCTGTGTGCCACGCAAATCACCAGCTGGGGAATCGTCTACTACGCCTTCCCCGTCCTGGGCTCCCACATCACCGCCGACACCGGTTGGTCCCCGGCCGCCACCACGGCGGCCTTCTCCGGAGCGCTCCTCGTCTCCGCCGTGGCGGGCATCCCCATCGGCAGGATCCTCGACCGCCGGGGACCACGCACTGTGATGACCACCGGGTCCGTGATCGGCACCCTGGCCGTCCTACTGATCGCGGCAGCCCCGAACCTGCCGGTCTTCACCTGCGGTTGGATCCTCGCGGGTGTCGCCATGGCCGCCACCTTCTACCCGCCGGCCTTCGCCGCCCTCACCCGCTGGTGGGGCGCCGACCGCGTCCGGGCCCTGACGATCGTCACCCTCGCCGGCGGCCTGGCCTCCACCCTCTTCGCGCCACTGACTGCCGCCCTCGCCGAACACCTCAGCTGGCGAGCCACCTACGTGGTGCTGGCCGTGATCCTCGCCGCCGTCACCATCCCCGCCCATGCCCTCGCCCTGCGCGCTCCATGGCCGCCGGCCCCGCCCGCTCCGCCTTCGGCCGACCGCACTCCAGTCGCCCGCAGCCGCCCCTTCCTCCTCCTGGCCGTCGCCTTCACCCTCTCCGGCTTCGCCATGTACGCCGTCGTCATGGGCATCATCCCGCTCCTCACCGAACGCGGCGCCGACGCGACGACCGCCGCCTGGGCACTCGGACTCGGCGGCGCCGGCCAGACCCTGGGCCGTACGCTCTACTCCGGCCTGTCCGCCCGCGTGTCCGTCACCGCCCGCACGGTCGCGCTGATCGCCCTGGGCGGTGCGACCACGGCGTCCCTCGCCCTGCTCCCGGGCCCGATGCCGCTGCTCATCGTGCTCGCCGTCCTGGCCGGGGTCGTACGAGGCAACCTGACCCTGCTTCAGGCCACCGCCGTCACCGACCGCTGGGGCACCACCCACTACGGCCGCCTCTCCGGACTCCTCGGCGCCCCGGCCCACATCGCGGGAGCATTGGCCCCCTGGGCCGGGGCCGCCCTCGCAGGCCCGCTTGGCGGCTATCCCCACCTCTTCGCGGCCCTGGCCTCACTCTCCGTTGCGGCCGCCTGCCTTGCACTAGGCGCCTCCGGGGAGAACAGCCGCGACCGGGCGGAGATTTCGCACCGCCCATAACGAAACCGCTCAGCCTGGGCTGCCGTCGCGGCAGCCCAGGACCTTGCTGAGGACAGCCCGACTCTCACGCAGAGCATTCAGCCTCGTTCCATGCAAGGCCCCCCGCGTAGCTCGGTCGCTGTCGGCCCAGAGACCAGCAGGCTGGAGAGATGGTCCGTCACACGCGCACCCGCCTCGGCCCGCACGTCGAAGTCGGCCAGCACGACCTCAACGAACCCGTCACCTGGGCCGACGACGCCCGCTTCGACACCGTCCTGCTTGCACTCGTCCTCCACTACGTCGAGGACCGCGTCCGCACCCTGGCCGAACTCGCCCGCGTAATACGCCCTGCCGGCCGGATCATCGTCTCCACCAGCCACCCCACCGCCGACTGGCTCGCCAACGGCGGCAGCTACTTCGACGCTGGGCGAGCAGAGGAAACCTGGTCCAACGGCATGACGCACCGCTACTGGCGCCAGCCCCTCCAGGCATGGGTGACCGAGTTCTCCGCAGCCGGCCTCGCCATCGACCGCCTGGTCGAACACCGGCCCGCCGCCTCAATGCCCCACCAGCACCCGGCCGCGTACGAGAAACTGAGCCGACAGCCCGGATTCATCGCCTTCCAGCTCATCAAGACCCCGGCCCGGTCCCTCGCCTGACCGAGCGCCGACGTACCGGCTCACCCCTCGGGAGCGCAGCAAATGCCAACACGGCCGACCCTCGTGGTGGTCAGCGGTCCACCCGCTACCGGAAAGACCACCCTCGCGCACAGCCTCGCCCACGAACTCGGCTGTCCCGCGATCATCCGTGACGAGATCAAGCAGGGCTTGGTCATGAGCAGCGCGGCCTATCAGCATGGAGGGGACGACCCCCTCAACATCCCGGCCATGCACGCCTTCTTCGACACCCTCAGCGTGCTCCTCGATGCCGGCGTCACCGTCGTCGCCGAGGCCGCCTACCAGGACCGGCTCTGGCGCCCCGGCCTCGAACCCCTAACGAAGATCGCCGACCTCCGGATCATCCGGTGCACCACTCCAACACCAACCATCATCGAGCGCATGACCGAACGCGCTGACTCGGACAGGCATCGCGCCGCCCACGGCGACCGCCAACTCCTTAGCGACATCGCTGCCGGCGCCTACAACCCCGAGGGGTTCGTCGACATCTCCCTCGACGCGCCTACCCTGCTCGTGGACACGTCCGACGGCTACCGGCCTGGGGCGGCCGAGATCGGAGCCTTCGTCCGAGCGCGCTGACCTCAAAGCCGTGGGACCAATTCGGATGCGTCCACGTCCCTGAGCCCCCACGGGCAGGCCCGACGGTCGGCGGTTCAGCTGCCGGTCGCCTGGGTGGTGTCGGCGTAGCTCTTGAACACGTCGAGTTCCTCCTGCTCAAAGCGGCGGATGCCGCCGCGAATGGAGTCGTAGCCGGCCACGACGGAGGTCGCGGTGGCGTAGATGTGCTCGTCGTCCTTGACCTCGAAGTGGAAGGTGAGGGAGACGCGCTTGACGTCAGTCACCCAGGCCTCGATCCGGACCGGGGTCTCCCAGGTCTCCAGCGGGTGCTGGTATCGGATGCTCTGCTCGCGCAGGAGGAAGTTGCGGGCCAAGCGCTCAGCGGGGTCCTGGGGGACGAGCATGCTGAACATGCGCATGCGGGTCTCTTCCAGGAGGACACCGTAGCGGGAGCTGTTGAGGTGTCCGTTCGCGTCGAGGTCCGACCAGCGAACGGGGCAGTCGTAGATGTGTCGGGACACAGTGACTCCTGAGAGTTGTGGGATCTGCCGTACCTTCGAGGCGCACGGCCGGTCCGAGGACGGACTGGCGCATCCTCCGTTGTCGAAGGCCCAGGGGCTGCGGGGATCAGCCGTCCGGACGTTTTCTGTCATCCGGACGGGCCAGCCCCGCCTCCCAGGCTTCCAAGCGGAGACAGCACCAGACGTGACGGTAAGTGACTTTCCTTGGTCAGCGGGCTAACCACACCAGCTAGCAGGGCTGGCGCTCGCCCTCTTGGAGGTCGTTGAAGATCTCGCGAAGGAGGGCAGCCCGGAGGTCGACCTGGGGCAGTTGCCCATGGAGCCGGCTGATGGCCGCCTGATCGGAGTCCGGCAGCGAGGCGCGCAGGAGTAGCTTCAACTCCGCTCGAGCCTGGGGGTCGACGATCGGCCGATGGATGCGGTCGACGACGGCTCCGGCCCCCAGCTGCGTAATGCCCCACTCCCCAGGGACTTCCTGGATGGCCCACACCACGGAGTGGTTTTCGGGCGACAGGGTGAGTCTGCATTTTGGCCCGGCCAGCGCGCTGAGTGCTGGGAGCGGGACGCCCTCGGGGCCGGCGAGTGCTGCGGCTTCGTCGGCGCTATCGACGACGAGGCGGGCGGTGAGTGCACGGGCCGCACGGCGGCGGGCAGCATCGGCTTCGGCCTGGGCGGGGGGCTGCGGAGTCGAGGGCGCGCCGGCCTCGGCATGGGCCCAGGCGTTGCGCTTGCCACCAAGGGCGTCGGTCTCGTCGTCGGAGGACTCGGCCTCGACCCAGGTGATCACTACGAACCGGCAGTGGGGCATCGACGCCGGGTACAGGACGTGGGAGACGACTTCGATGGTCTCCCAGCCCAGGGCGGGGATGATCATCCGGAAGACATGACCGTCCCTGTCGGCTTCCAGGTCGGCTTCGGTGCGCCAGATCCGCTCCACGTCCGGGTTCCGGCGAACCTCGGCGATCAGGTCGACGAGCTCGGCGTTGTCCTTGTGGGTGGCCTGGGCGAACTTCAACAAGCGGACGTAGGCCGCAGCGTGCATTTCCCAACCGTGGTACTGGGTGCGGGCCTCCGGGTTCGTCAGGGCCCAACGCATGAGGTTGGCGCGCGGCTCCATGACCCACGGCCACCACTCGGCCATCGCCGCGTTGTAGGCGAGGATGTTCCAGTTGCGGTCGGTGAGGTACGTAGGCGAGGGCATCTGCCTGTCGATCAGCAGGCGAAGTGCACGGCGCAGCTCCGGACTGGCGTCGATCTGCGGGTCACCGTCGAGCGTGGTGCCGATGTTGTAGAGCAGCAGGGCGTGGCGCTCGCTCTTGTCGAGTCCCAGCAGATCCGCGAGCGCCTCGCACTGGGGCTTGGTGAACCGGGGCGGGACGGCCCCCTTCTCCACGTTGCGGTAGGTCCGTACCCCCATGCCGAGGGCCTTGGCCACTGGGGCCTGGGTGATCCCCGCCGCCTGGCGCCATCTCTTCAGCCAGCCGCCGAACCCCATGAACTGACCGGCAATTTCTCCGCCGTGTGCGCCCTTGTTCTCGGCGTGGTCATCGCCGAAGGGGACTATCCCCTGAGCAACCATGAGGCTCTTCCTTGTCTCCGTGTTCTACACGGGAGGCACCTGCCTGAGGGCATGAAAAAACGGGGGGCAGCATGAATGCTGGCCCCCCGGCCTGGTGTCTCCCACAAAGACGATACGCCCAATTAGTACCGACCAGTAATTTGTGGCCTCGACCACAGGGCAGTTGGTTAAACACGCAACCACACCCGTCGGCGCCCAGCCGCCTTCCATGACGAATCCGGGCATTCCCTCACCTGCAGTTTTCCATGATCGGGAAAGCGGCAAATCCTTGCCGGTTTTTCTTGCAAGGGAGCCGAATGATCATTCACGCCACCGGCGATCACCCCAGGAAGTCGGCTCCAGCCACCCAACCCCCCTGCCAATGAAGGGTGTTACCCGAATACCCACCCGGCCTCCACGCATCCCACACATTCATCTACGCGCGTGGATTCGCTCTTGAGATGCCGTTGACGAAGCCTTTGCCTGCGGGCTTAAATCCAGACCTGACCAGCCGGTACAGAGCGACAGCCTGCCGGTTCATGAACGTGGGGGCTCTTTTGAAGATCCTTTTTGGCCGAAGGAATGCTTGGCATATACAACTTTTCACGGTCTGTAGAGCCAGGTATGGATCTTGCGCGGGCGTCTGCGTATGTTCGTCGTCCCCCACCGGGAGGCAACCCGGTGACCGGCGAAAGGAACGCATGCAGGACACGCCAAGCGGCTAGTCCGCAAAAGCAGTCGGCGCCCGGGAGAAGGCAACTCCCGGGCGCCGGGCCCGTAGAGTCTTATCTCCAGCCGAGGCAACGGCCGGAGAGACCCGTCATCACCGCGCCGGCCCTTCCTACGGGGCACACCGGCTGCGGCATCACTCAGGGAGAGTTTTGCATGGGCACGCCCCTGCGCGAAAGGCCGGACCCTCGGGCCACCGCTGCGGACTGTGCAGCGGACACCGCTCACCCGCCCATTTCGGGCCTCTGGCGCGGGGGTGACGCCTGATGGCGCGCATTCGCACCATCAAGCCCGAGGCTTTCGAGTCCGAGGACCTTGCCGCCGTCGATGTCACCGCGGTGCTCACGTTCTTCGGGCTGCTGACCCAGGCGGACGACTCCGGCCGGTTCCGGGACCACGCGGCCATCATCGCGGGACGGCTGTGGGCGCTGCGCCCGGAGCACACCCCCGCTCACGTCGCCCGCGACCTGGAGCAGCTCGCCGAGGTCGGCCTCGTGTGCCGGTACACCGGCTGCGACGGCAAGTCCTGGCTGCACATCGTGACCTGGGACCGGCACCAGAAGATCAACCGCGCTTCGGACTCGCGGCTGCCCCGCTGCCCGGCCCACGAGGCGGCGAAGGCGTGCGGCGAGTGCGACCGCGCCCAGTGCCACACCCAGACCCATGCGGCGGCCAGCCCCCGACAGGCGCCCGCCGAAGTCCACGGGGCGCCCGCCGGCACCGTCGGCGGAGGCGATTCCGCGAACGCTCACGAAGCACTCACGCGAACCGTTCCGTCCGATTCACCCGCTTCCACCCCCACCGTGACGCACGCCACTCTCGCCCAGGTGGATGAGATCGAGGCCACATCGCCCCCCTGCCCGCCTCCGGCAACCCCCGCGAGGGAATCCGCAGGTCAGGGCCGTACGGACCGAGCAGACGACGTGATGGGCGCCACTTTCACTGAGGACTCACGGTCTGGATCTAGGATCTTGGATCCTGGATCTTCCCGTAGGGGGCGCGAGGCGCCCGCACTCGGCTCCTCCCCGGAAACGGTGCTGGAAGCGGCCGACGCGAGCGAGTGGTCGGCGAAGGTCTTGATGGCCGAGTACCTGCGCGGCTGCCCCGGAGGGCGTCCGCCGAAGAAGGTCCTCGGGCACCTGGGCAAGGAGATCCGCACGCTGCTGGACGAGGGCTACGGCCCGGACGTCCTGAGGCCGGCACTGGAGCGGCTGCGCGCCAAGGGGCTGAACCCCAGCGTCCTGCCGAGCCTGGTCAACGAGCTCCTCAACGCCGGGCCAGCGCCGTCGTCGAGCTCGAGCCCGTCCTACGCCTCCGGCGCGGGGCCCTGGGCCAGCGCCTCCCCCGCCTACACGCCGTACCTCAACCCCACCGAGCCCGCCGGAATCTTCGGAGTCGCCCTGTGAACCGCACCAGCCTCGCCGACCCCCAGACCACAGCGGACAACGCCGCGATGGCCTGGATGCGGCGCAAGCTCGCCGAGCGCGGCATCGACCCGACCGCCCCCATCGCGGACACCCCGGAAGCGATCCCCGCGCTTGAGGCCGCCGAGCTGCGAATCCCGCGCGATTACCGCGAAGCCCGCGTCGAGCACCCCGCCGTAGCCGAGTGGGTCCGCGCCGTCGCCGACAGCGCCGTCGGCCACGCGGCGAGCCCGCTGAACCCGCACTTCGGGGCTGCCGGGCAGCGAGAGATCACCCACGGCCGCAGCCTGCTGCTGTGGGGCTCCACCGGCGCCGGCAAGACGCACCAGGCGTACGCCGCGATCCGTGCCTTGACCGCCTCCGGGTGCGGGGTGCGCTGGCACGCCACGACCGCCGCCGACCTGTACGGCGAGATGCGGGCCCGGGGCGGTGGCGATCCGGAGTACCTGCTGCGGCGGATCGTGCGGATACCGCTGCTGCTCCTGGACGACCTCGGCGCCGCGAAGGCGTCCGAGTGGAACGAGGAGATCACCTTCCGGCTGCTGAACTGGCGTGCGCAGAACCAGCTGCCGACGATCGTCACCTCGAACCTGCCGCCGGTGCGTACCCCTGGGATGGCGACCGGGCAGCCGGTGCTGCGGGACAAGGTCGGCGACCGAGTGATCTCCCGCCTGTCCGGCATGTGTACCCCGGTCCACCTAAACGGCCCTGACCGCCGCTTCCGCGCCGCCTGACCAGCTGCGCCCACCACCTTCCACCGCCCGGCCAGCGAGCCGGTCAGCCGGCACCATCGCTGCGTGCCGCACCCGCTCGCCGCGATCCGGCATGCCCTGGAGACCCATCCCATGCGCGAAATCACCACCAACACCCAGCCCGTGCCCGATCTGCGTGGCATCGCCGACATCTCGTGGCACGACCGAGGGAACTGCCACGGCCTGGACACTGCCGAAGCCGACCGGATGTTCTTCCCCGCGCCGCGGGCCCACGCCGACATCGCCGAGGCCAAGACCCTGTGCGGTGCCTGCCCCGTGCGGCAGGACTGCTTCACCCACGCCATGGACAACGACATCCGCTGGGGCCTGTGGGGCGGACTGACCGAGGCGGAACGCAAGCCCTGGCGAGCCAAGGTCGCCAAGCGACTCGACTACGAGCGGGTCCGCGCCGCCCTCATGGGCCGGGACGTCCACCTTTCCGCCGCCGAACGCGACGCCGTCACCCGCGCCGCCCACGTACGCGGCTGGAGCACCTCACGGCTGGCCTACGTCCTCGGGGTCGATTTCGACCACGCCCGCGACCTCCTGCGCCGGGCGGCGCACGCAGTGGCAGACCGCGACCGGTACTGGAAGGTCCCCGCCGCGGACAGCCAGGCCAGCCCCGCCGACAGCGGTGACGGAAGCGCACCCGAGGAAACGTTCTGCCAGGTACCGCGCCAGGCCCAGACACGCGAGCTCAACGACGCCCTGCGGAAGGCGGCATGACCTGCCCGGCGCCACCTCCCGACCGGTCGACCATGCGCGCCGCCGGCGGCCACACACCACGCCCCACAGCAAGCCTGGAGAAAGGGAGCCCTTGACCGAGGAGACCGCCGACCGATACGCCCTGATCGCTGCCGGGACGGTGATCATCGTCCTGACTGGCGCAGGATTCTGGCTCTCCTACGCCCACCTCGCCGAAGTCGCTGGGAAGCACGGCCTGGACCGCTCGCCCATCCGGCAGTGGGCTTGGCCCGCCACGCTGGACATGTTCATCGTCGCCGGCGAACTGCTGATGCTGCGAGCGGGTCTGCGCCGGGTGACGGACTGGTGGGCAATCGGGCTGACGGCCGCAGGGTCGGCCGGATCAATCGCGCTGAACGTCGCCGGCGTCAGCGGCACCACCGGCAGTCCGGTCCCGGTCCTGGACTACGTGGTCGCCGCCGTCCCGCCGACGGGCGCGATGCTGGCCTTCGGAGTCCTGATGCGGCAGATCCACCAGCGCATCGCCCGGCCCCTCCGGAAGGGCGCGACCGAAACCCGGACCGGCTCCGGCCCGAGCCGGACCACCGCACCTCAGGACACGACGGAGCCCCGGACCGGACCGAACCCGGACCACGACGAAACCCGGACCGACGCCCCCGCCGGACCGGACCGACCCAGCCCCAAACCCGGACCGAGGCGGACTCGGACGGGACCGGTACGGCCTCGGACCGTCCGGGCGAAGGTCCACGCCGGACGGTCCGAACGCCGGACCGGACCGCGCCGCCTGTCCGAGGAACAGGTCGTCGAGCTGGTCCTCCCGGACGTCCCCGCAGCCCTGGCTGCGGACGGGAACGAGCAGATCACCCGAACCCAGCTGCGGAGCATCATGCGCGCCCGCGGCATCCCCCTCGGCAACGAGCACATCGGCCCCGTCCTGACCGCGCTTCGCTCCGCGACCGCCTCCCCCAAATCCCACGAAGGAGCCACCCACCGATGAAGACCTGCGCCCGATTCGCCGACATGAAGGCCGGTTACGAGCGCGACATCGCCTTCCTGCGCGGCCATGCCGCCCGTCACGAGGGCAGCACTGCAGCGAAGGCGAGCACCCGGCACGCCTGGGGCGTGAAGCAGAACATGGCCAGGGCCCTGGCCCGACACTTCGAGCGCTGCCCCCTGTGCCGGTGACCGAACCCTGTCCCTACGGCGGCCCGGACCAGCACCCGGGCCGCCGTCCCGTTCCCCCCACCACCTGACCTCCCGGAAGGAGCCAATACACCCATGCAGCCCGCTGAAAACCAGCCCGAACCGGCGCCGAACAGGACCATCAAGTCGGCCGAATCCTGCGCCCGTGACGACCGCTCTCCCGACGTCAACTCGCTCCCAGAAGGAGCAAGTTATCGGCCAAGACACTCTTCCCCGTCGGGGAAGCGCGTCTTGGCCCATCCCGCCCCGGGGGTGGCGGGAACGGACCGGAGCCAGGGGGCACCGGTCCACAAGGCAGCGACCGAGGGCGGATCGCAGCCGGAGGAGAAGCCCACGCCGCGCCGCAAGCGCCGCCCCACGAAGAACGCCTCGCGCAAGCGCTCGCCGAAGACCGCCGCCAACAAGCGCTCGCACGTCTGCAGCGTCCGCCTCAACGACGACGAGAAGAACCGCCTTGCCACCGCAGCAGCTGCATCCCGTACGAGCCTGCCCGCGTTCCTCGCCCGCAGCGGGCTTGCCGCCGCCCGCGACCCAGACCGTGCCGCCGCCGCCATCGCCGGTGAACGAGAAGTGATCGCGGAGCTCTTCGCCGCCCGCCGGCACCTCGGCCACGTCGGCAACAACCTCAACCAGCTGGCCCGCGCGGTCAACTCCGGTGGCCAGCCTGCGGACGTCCAGCTCGACGCCGTGCTGGTCGCCGTGCAGCGGGCGATCCGCCGAGTCCAGACCGCCACCGACCAGCTCCTCGAACACCGCTAGGAACCCCCACCCGTCATGGTCCCCAAGATCCACAAGCGCGGGACGCGCACCATCGGCCTTCTGTACTACCTGTACGGGCCCGGCAAGGCCGAGGAACACATCGACCCGCACCTGGTGGCCTCTTGGGACCACGCCGCCCCCGACCCCGGCCGCGAACCCGCAGTCACCTACAAGCAGCTCCAGGAACTCCTCGACCAGCCCCTCGCCAACCTCGACGAGACCGAGCGGCCGACGAAGCACGTGTGGCACCTGTCGGTACGCAACGCGCCCACCGACCGGCCCCTGTCCGACCAGGAGTGGGGCGACGTCGCCCGCCGGATGGTCGCCGCCGCCGGCATCGACGACCCCGAGCAGGGCTCCGGCTGCCGCTGGGTCGCCGTCCGGCATGCCGACGATCACATCCACATCCTGGCCACCTTGGTCCGCGAGGACGGCTACCGGCCCGACCTCGACTTCGATGCCGTCCGCGTCCAGGCCGAAGCACGGCTCCTGGAGAAGGAACTGGGCCTGCGTCAGCTCAATCCGGGTGACGGCACCGCCGCCCAGCGGCCCACCAGCGCCGAACGCCATAAGGCCGATCGCATGGGACGCGAGCGCACGCCCCGGGAGGAACTGCGGGAGACCGTACGACGCGCGGCTGCCGGCGTCGCCAGCGAGGAAGAGTTCTTCGAGCGGCTGGGCGCCTCCGGGGTGCTGATCCGCAAGCGCGTTGCACCCTCCGGAGACCTTG
>NZ_JBSGXB010000268.1:0-10693 GCF_053609185.1 Streptomyces sp. NPDC054956
GGTCCTGAGCAGGGAGCAGGGAGCGAGAAGCCGTGAGCGGTGAGCGTTGAGCGGCGATGAACGCGCCGCCACGTGGGAGGGCCCGGTCGCCGCGTGGGGGATTCGGCGACCGGGCCCCGTTCGGGGAGGAGTCCCAGCTGTGGCCGTCAGGCCTCCACACCGTAGGCGGACGCCGCCCGCCCGGGGCTCAGCAGCCCCTGGCGGAGGTCTTCCCGTACCGCCTCGGCGGGGCGCTCCGCGACGGGACCGAAGCCGCCGCCCCCGCCGCTCTCGCAGCGCAGCACGTCGCCGCGGCGCACGGCCAGCGCGTTCACCTTGAGCAGTTCGCGCTCGCCGTCCCGGCCGGGGTTGAGGACGACGCGGGGCGCCGCCCCGGCGGAGCCGCCGAAGACGCCCCACGCGGGGGTCACGGAACGCTCCCACCACAGCGACAGGTTCTGGTCGGCCTCGAACGTGTACTGGCGCACCACGCCGTTGCCGCCGCGGGTGCGGCCCGCCCCGCCGGAGTCGGTACGGATCGCGTACTCGGTGACCCGTACGGGGAACAGCGTCTCCAACACCTCGACGGGCATGTCCCGCAGGGAGCCGTTGACGTTGTTGATCAGGCAGGACTCGCCGTCGTCGGTCTGCCAGGCGCCCCAGCCGCCGACCGTCGCCTCCTGGGAGACGAAGAGCCTGCCGTTGCGCGGGTCGGTCCCGGTGAACTGCACGATCATCGAGTCGCCGTAGCTGGCCGCGGCCGCCCGCGCGGGCACCGCCGGCGCCAGCGCCTTGACCACCAGGTCGATGACCAGCCCGAGGTGGGAGTAGTAGTACTGGCACGCCGCCGGTTCGACGGCGGCGAGCATGGTGCCCGGCCGGGTGACCACGTTCAGCGGCCGGAAGGAACCGCCGTTGAGCGGGACGTCGCCGCTGACCAGCAGCTTGTAACCGACCCGGCAGGCGGCGACGGTCTGCGCCGCACCGCAGTTGACGGGGCCGGTGGCCTGGTCGGCGCAGTCGGTGACGTCCATGGTCATCCGGTCGCCGTCGATCTCGACGCGCACGGTGACGTGGAGCGGCGTACGCAGGTCGATTCCGTCGTTGTCCAAGTAGCCCGTCGCCTCGTAGACGCCATCGGGAATGGCGGCGATCTGCTCCCGCTCCAGCCGCTCGGTCTGCGCGAAGATGGCGTCCCGCGCGCCGAGGACGGTCGGCAGGCCCCAACGGCGGACGATCTCGGCGAACCGCCGCGCGCCGGTACGGGCGCAGGCCACCTGGGCGCGCATGTCCCCGAGGGTGGGCTGCGGGAAGCGGACGTTGCGGGCGATCAACGAGTGCGCCTGCTCGCAGGGTTCGCCGCCCTCGTAGATCTTCAACGGGCCCATCCGCAGGCCCTCCTGGTAGATCGAGGTGGAGTCCATCGAACCGCCGGGGTCCTTGGAACCCATGTCGATCCAGTGCGCACGGGACGCGGCGAAGCCGATCAGCTCGCCGTCGGCGGTGTCCTCGGTGAAGATCGGCGCGTAGACGGTGACGTCGTTGAGGTGGGTGCCGCCGATGTAGGAGTCGTTGAGGACCCAAACGTCGCCGGGCTTCCAGACGTCCGCGCCGTACGTCTCCTCAGTGGCCCGGGTGCACACCTCCAGGTTGCCCAGGAAGATCGGCAGGCCCGAGGACTGACCGAGCACGTTGTGGTCCCGGTCGAGGAGGGCGACCGCGCAGTCCTTCGCCTCGTAGATGGTGGGCGTGTAGGAGGACCGGATCAGGGTGGTGTTCATGTCCTCCGCGGCCTGCATGAGGGCGCAGCGGATGATCTCGATGGTGACCGGGTCGACGACCCGGCTGCCGGTGTCGGTCATGCCGTGGCTCCAACCTTGATGACGAGGAAGCCGTTCTCGTCGACGGTGACCGACGAGTCCGGAGGGACGACGGTGGTGGAGGTGGCCTCCACGATGACCGCGGGACCATCGACGCGCTCCCCGGGCGCGAGCCGCTCGCGGCGCAGAACGGTCGTGTCGTACGAGCGGCCGCCGAAGACCACCGGCCGCTGCCGGACGGTGGCGGGGGCGGACTCGTCGGCGGCGTACGGCACGGGTGAGGCCTCGGGCAGGGCGCCGAGCGCGGTGCTGCGCAGGGTGACGAACTCGACGGGCGCCTCGGGTGTGGCATGTCCGTAACGGCGTTCGTGGAGGCCCGCGAAGCGCTGGGCGGCGGTGGCGAGGAAGTCCTCGTCGGCCGGTTCGGCGGCGGCGAGCAGCGGCACGGCGAGGGTGTAGTCCTGGCCCTCGTAGCGCATGTCGACGACGTGCTCGACCCGCTGCCGCTCCACCGGGACACCCTGGTGGGCGAGTTCGGCCAGGGCTTCGGCCTCCTGGCCGGCCAGCGCGCGGGCCATGGCCGCGCCGTCCAGGTCGGCGGCCAGGGTGAAGAACTGGCGGCTGAGGTCGCGGCGGACCTCGGTGCCCAGCATGCCCCAGGCGGAGAAGGCGCCCGGGAAACGCGGTACGACGACCTCGCCGATGCCGAGCTCGCGGGCGATCTCCACGGCATGCATCGGGCCCGCGCCGCCGAACGCCAGCAGAGTGAACTCGCCGGGCTCCAGGCCGTGTTCGACGGTGAGCGTACGGATCGCCTGGGCCATCTTGGCGTTGGCGACGTCGCAGATTCCGCTCGCCAGTTCCACCGGATCCAGGCCGAGCTCACCGGCGAGCGTGGCGACGGCGCTCTGGGCCGCGGCCACGTCGAGCGTCATGTGCCCGCCGGCGAACCAGCCCGGGTCGACGCGTCCGAGGACCGCGTTGGCGTCGGTGACGGTGGCCTGCGTACCGCCGCGTCCGTAGCAGGCCGGGCCGGGGACGGCTCCGGCGGACTCCGGGCCCACGCGCAGGCCACCGGCCTCGGCATAGGCGAGGGAGCCGCCGCCGGCGCCGATGGTCTGCAGGTTGACCAGCGGCATCAGGACCGGGAAACCGTCCGCCGAGCCCTCGTTGGACACGTCCGGGCGGCCGTCTAGGACCAGCGACACGTCGAAGGAGGTGCCGCCCATGTCCACGCAGATCGCGTTGCGCCGCCCCAGCAGGCCCACGGCCGCCGCGCCGCCCATGGTGCCGCCGACCGGCCCGGAGAGCAGGGTCTGCAAGGGGTGGCGGCGGGCGTAGGAGGCGTTCACGATGCCGCCCGAGGACTGCATCACCTGGACCGGAACGGTCAGGCCGTGCTCCGCGAACCGCTCCTCGATCCGGCCCAGATAGCGGCGCACCACGGGGCCGGTGTACGCCTCCAGGACGGCCGAGCTCGTCCGCTCGTACTCGCGCCACTCGCCCGCCACCTGGTGCGACAGCACCACGACGACGTCCTCGCCGAGCTCCTGCTCCAGGATCTTCCCGGCCAGCAGCTCGTGGTCCGCATTGACGTACGAGAAGAGGAACGAGACGGCGACCGCGTCGAACCCCTCGTCCTTCGCGCGTCGGGCGGCGGCCCGTACGGCGTCCTCGTCGAGGGGCTCCAGCTCGGTGCCGCGCCAGTCGAAGCGGCCGCCCGCCTCCATGGTGTCGCGGCGCTCGACCAGCGGTTCCGGCTTGCGGTAGTGCAGGTCGAACATCCGGTCGCGGTTGCCGCGGGCGATGTGGTAGACGTCCCGCATCCCGGCCGACGTGAGCAGCAGGACGCGGGCGCCCTTGCGCTCCAGCAGGGCGTTGAGGCCCTGCGTGGTGCCGTGCACGAAGAAGGAGATGTCACCGGGCGAGTCCACCGCCCGGCCCAGCGAGGCGAAGACTCCCTCGGCCAGGTCGCCCGGGGTGGTGGGCGCCTTGGCCGCGAAGTAGGTACCGCTGTGTTCGTCATAGGCGACGACATCGGTGAAGGTTCCACCGATGTCCATGGCCACCCGGTATGTCATTGCGCCTCCCGGCTTCCTCAGGGGATCGCCGAGGACGCTAGCCGGGGGCTTCCCGGGAGGGCTGTGCGCGGCGCACGGGTGGCGGGCCGCCGCAGTGCGCCGTGCCCGGTTCAGTGATCGCGGACGGGGACTCCGCCCGGCTGCTGCACGTCCTCGTGCAGGTGGACGATGCGCCACTCCGCGGCGGGGCCCTGCCGCAGGACCGCGGTGTTGCGGACCAGCTCGGGGCGCAGCTCGCCGGCCGACGGGTCGGGCGCGAAGTCCACCCGCAGCCAGAACCGCAGCACCGCGATGTCACCGAAGACGTCCACGACCTGCCCGTACGGCTCCAGCCCGGTCTCCACCGGCCCTTCACCGGTGGCCGGGCGTTCCTCGCGCACCCGGTCCAGGTCCGGCTTCCCGAAGAGCAGCCCGGCATTCGCGGAATCCCACACGGTCGCCTCCGGATCCAGGCAGGCGTCGATCCGCGCGCGGTCCCCGGCCGAGTAGGCCTCGTACATGGTGGTGATCACCTGCCACACGGCTGCTGCCGTCGCGGGGGTGGCGCCGGGGCGGGCACCGGTAGGGGATGAGGGGGATGCGGGGGATGAGGGCATGGCGGGGCCTCCTGCAGTGAGGGGGGAGAGGGGTCGCGCCTCAGAGCGGGACAGCGACGGGCAGCCAACCTACACACCCGGCCAGGCGGCGCGGTCCGCGCGTGGCCTCGGGCCGCAGCGCTGACTGGCGGGTTCCCGAAGTGCTCGCCGGCCACAAGTGACTGCATCCTTTGGCCTACTGCGGGTTCGGCCCTGTGGAGGAGGATCTTGCGGCACCGCCGCGAGAAGGTTGATCCGTGCGAACAACCATCGGATACACCGTCGAAAGTATCGGCTACGTCGTAGGAGCCCAGGGGCTCGTGAGTTTCGCTTCGCAGGCCCTCTTCGGCACGGAGTGGGGCTGGATGCACAAGGTCGTCGACCTTCCGTCCGCCGCTTACCTCGGCATCGTTGTCGTCGGGCTGGCGCTCATCGTCGGTGGGGTCAAGACGCGGAAGGCGGCCGAGCGCCAAGCCCGTGGTGCTGCTCGCCCGCCGCGGCGGTGAGCCTATGCCCGGCAATCGCAACGACTGCCGGGCACGGGAGGAGCGCGGCATCGCCCGACTGCGCAACCTCGCTCTCCCGGGACAGCTCCTGCCGCAGGCGTGACCTGAGAGGTCCCGGGGGACGGTTGCGCCCCCGCAGTCCCGGAGGAGAATCAGTCGAGGCAGAACTCGTTGCCCTCGATGTCCTGCATCGTGATGCACGACTCGCTGACCCCATCGGCGCGCTGCGTCAGCACGTGTTTCGCTCCGAGCGCCATCAGTCGTGCGCATTCGGCCTCGAGCGTGGCCAGGCGTTCGTCACCCACGAGCCCCGTGCCGACCCGCACATCGAGATGGATCCGGTTCTTGACGGCCTTGCCCTCGGGAACTCGCTGGAAGAGCAGGCGCGGGCCCACGCCCGAGGGATCAGTGCACGCGAAGTAGACCTCGTCCTCGGGTGGCAGCGAGCGGTGGTACTCCTCCCATGTGGCGAAGCCTTCAGGGATCGTCGGTACGACGTACCCCAGCACCTCGCACCAGAAGGCGGCGAGGCGCGCGGGTTCCGCGCAGTCGAAGGTCACTTGGAACTGCTTGATCGTTGACATCGGCGCACGATAACAGGGGCCCTGCTCATCTCCCCGGGCGGGTGGATCCACACGTGGCGGGGAGGACGGCCCCTGCCATCAGCTGCTGTGTCGTGCGGTCACGGGGACCGACGGCCGGACTGCCGTGCGGGAGGCGGTCGGTGGATGCGGGCCGTACGGACAGGTCATCGGCACCGGCCGGAGTCTCCCGGAGCGTGGTGTTGGTCGTCGCGTGATCCCCTTCAGGCGGTCCGGGCGGTGGCCTCGGGTGCCTGCGGAACAGGAGCCGTGACCGGACCGATGGCCGTTGCCGTGGTGACTGCGGGCGGGGTGACCGGGGGAGCGGTGAGGGTCGGGTCGACGGTCAGGAGCGCCGCTCCGAGCGGTTCGGCCATGGCCCGGAGCGCGGTCTCCGAGAGCCGGATCCACGGCTGCCCGGCGCCGAGCGTGGCTGCAAGCCGCTCCGCGCTGGTGAAGGCGACAGCGGTCCGATCTCCCAGGGGGGTGCGGAACAGGCGCACCACCACCTGTGCGGGTCCCGGCCGGGCCGGTACGTACAAGGTCCCGGCCGGGACCCGTTCTTCGGGCTCGGGGTCGTCTTCGTACTGGAACAAACACATGGGGCCCTCCCAGAGGAACCACGAGTGGCGGATGAGGCCCCGGATGCGGGGAGAGGCAGTCCGGGGCGCGACACCGAAGCTATGCCCGCACGCCCGCATCCGCGGTCACCCCATGACAGGTCCTTGACGGCGACCGGCCAAGTCCATACGGCTCACTGACGGGCGAGTTCGAGGGGCGTCAGGAAGCCGTCATGGTTTCCGGTTCTCGCGCCAGAAGGCCATGAGGTCCTGGACGAGGCCTTCGGCACGCAAGGTTCGGTGGCCCGCTGCTGCCTGGCGCATGCCGCGTGCCCGGTACTGGTCGCCGTCAGGCGACCACGTGGCCCGAACCGGTCCCCCGGACCTCGCCCGGAACCGGGTGGGAAGACCCTGTCGGATGCGCCGAGTTGTGCCGGTTTCGGGGATCCGGCGTTCTGCGCTCGCCCGAGGGTCCGTCGTGCTCTCATGGATGGGTGGACACCCTCACAGTGCCCCGAGCCGGAGCAGGTCCCGCGGACGGTGCGGAGTGCCGCCGACGCTCCTGGTGGGTGCGGAGCGCCGGCGGCCGGAGTGCTGACGGAACCTCAGTTCCCGTACAGGTCGAGCAGCCAGGTGAACACGGCACGGACGGCGCCGCCGACAGCGGCACCGAGCGCGGTCGCCGCCCAGGGCGTCCGCTCGCGGTGGGGCGGGCGGGGCGGGCGGGGCCGGCTGGATCGACGGGGCCTGCGGGTGCGGGACATCGTCATCGTTCTCCTTCGGGACGGACGTCGGATGCTGGCGTCGGCCGACGAAGAAGACGATCCAGGTCCTGGGTCCTGCAGCGGGGATATTGGGACGCCTCGGAAATTCCAGGGGATCTGCCCTGGTCACACCAGGTGTGGATGTGGATCACCCGGGACGATCCGGGACGGGCCTCATGGTGGGGAGAGTCGATATGACGGCAATGGAAGAAGCCCGGCAGAACTTCGCGGGCGCCCTGGCCGAGGTACGCCGAGATGCCGGTTCTGCCTCGCTCGCCGACCTGGCAAGGGCCAGCGGCGGGCGACTGACAAAGTCCACCATCGGCAGGGTGCTTCAGGCCCGGTTCGTGGAACCTCCGGAGTGGGAGTTCGTCGAATGCTTCCTCAAGGCCTGCAGGGCGTTCGCCAAAGAGGCGAGGAGGTCGGTGGACGAATCGCTCTTCAAGGAGACCTTGTGGCGACGACGCCATACAGATCTGGTGAGCAAGTGGGAGGCGCACCGGAGGAACGAGGGGGCCGAGCTCCCTCCGGGAGTCCGGCGCTTCCCACTGAAGGACGTGCAGCCGCCGGTCGCGGACCTGGGTGAACAGCCGAGCCAGTTACTACTGGCCCGCCACGAGGTGGTGCCGTTCACCGGCCGGGCGGACGAGCTGACCAGGCTGGAGCGCTGGCGGGACGGGAAGGAGCCGGACGCGCGGCCGATCGTGGCCTCGGTGGCGCTGCTGCACGGGGGAGGAGGGCGGGGGAAGACCCGGTTGGCCACGGAACTGGCCCGTCGCACCGCCGCCGCGGGGGGATGGAAGGTGTGGCAGGCCGTACGGACCGGAACGGTCACGGCGGACACGCCTCACCCCAGGAAGTCGGCCTTGGGACGCAACGCGCTGGTGGTGGTCGACTACGCCGAACGCTGGCCCGCGCTGGAGCTCGAATCCCTCATGGGGAAGCTCTCCGCCCGGCGCGGCGCACGGCTCAGGGTCCTGCTCATCGCCCGCTCGGAGAGCTGGTGGGCCTCTCTGGTGGACGATTTCCGCAGCAAGGGCTTTGCGGATGAAGCGATCCCGGTGGAGGCACTCCCCGAGGGGGACGTCGCCGCCCGGCTCGAGGCCTTCACGGTCGCCCGCGAGCGCTTCGCCGACGCCCTCGGGGTGCCGGAGGAGGAAGCCCGGACCATCGCGGAGCCGGGGAACCTGGACGACGACGCCTACGGCTTGACGCTGACCGTGCACATGGCCGCGCTGGTGGCGGTGTACGCCCACATCAGCCGCGGCGAACCACCACGGAATCCGGGCGCGCTGTCGGAGTACCTGCTCGACCGCGAGTACCACCACTGGGCGAAGCTGGCGCAGGCCAAGGACAACCGTGCCGCGCCGGAAGGCGTCACGGAGCCGGCCGAGAACAACTGCGCCGTACCGGCGGGCGTCATGGCGCGGACCGTGTACACCGCGACCCTCACACGCCCCAGACGACTCCCGGCGGCGCTCGCGGCCCTGAAGGACGCCCAGGTGGGTGATCCGGCGTCCCATGTTCAGGTCCTGGAGGAGCATGCCGCGTGCTACCCCGCCGCTGATGACGGGACGTACCTGGAACCTCTCTACCCCGACCGCCTCGGCGAGGACTTCATCGGCCTCTGTACGCCGGGTGCCCCGGCCCAGCGCCTGAAGATGCGCTGGGCCGGGCGAGCCGCGGCGCGGCTGCTCGGAGTCGACGCCGACGCACCCGCTCCGGAGTGGCGCCGCGACGTCCTCACCAACCTGATCAACGCCGCCGCGCGCTGGCCACACCTCGCCACCGGCGAACTGGCCCCACTGGCACACGAGCATCCCGGCCTCATGCTCCAGGCGGGCAACGCCGCCCTGATCACCCTGGCCCGGATCAAGGAGATCCCCCTCGAAACGCTGGAGGCCATCGAGGCGGTCGCTCCCCCGAGGGATCCCGACCTCGATGTGGGGATCGCCGAAATCACCGATCGCTTCTCCTCGGCCGAACGGATCCGGTCCATCGCGGACCCCGCCGCCAAGACCGTCCTCTACTCGAAGAAGGCGTGGCGCCTGTCCAACTCGGGCCGGCACGACGAGGCCCTGGAGGCGATCGAGCAGGCGGTGGAGCTCCATCGCCTCCTGGCGCACGGCGGCCAGGCGGAACAGCTGGCCGCCCTCGCGTGGGCGTTGAACAGCCTGAGCAACGCATTGCACTGGACCGGACGCCACCGGACCGCGCTGGAAGCGGCCGAGGAATCCGTGGCGATCTTCGTGGCGGTCGTGCGGAACCATCCCGAGAAGATCGGCAGTCTTGCGGTCGCCTTCATGACCTTGTCCCTGCGGCTCGATCAGCAGGGGCAGACCGCCCGGGGCCTCGAACTCCTGGAGCACGCGGTCGACATCACCCGACTCACGGCCGAGGCGAGTCCCGCGGACTTCCGCCCCGACCTGGCCGGAATGCTCCACAACCTGGGATCCCAACTGTCCCGCGTCGGCCGGTACGCGGAGGCGCTGTCCGCGGAATCCGAAGCCGTGTCCATCTACCGGGAGTTGATGGAGCAGGAGCCCCGGGCCCACATCGACGACATGGCCAACGCCCTCGACGGCCTGGCGGTCGCGCTGGGCGGCGAAGGCCGTCACCGCGAGGCCCTGATGTCCAGCGAGGAGGCGGTCGGTTTCCTCCGGACCGGCGCCGAGGACAATCCCGGCGTCTACGAGCCGCCCCTCGCCAATGCCCTGCTGAACCTCGGTGTCGGGTTCGGCGAGTCGGGTTCCCTGAGGGAGGCCGTACGGTACTGCCGCGAAGCTGTCGGCCTGTCCCGCGAGCTCGCGTCGGCAAGCCGGGCGCCCCACCTGCCACTCCTCGCCAGGTCGGCGATGAACCTCGGCATCTGGCTCGGCGAGTCGGGATTCCACCAGGAGGCCGTCGGCTTCTCCGAGGAGGCGGTCGCGCTGTTCCGCGAACTCGTCGAGCTCGACTCCGAGAGCCACCTACCCGCGCTCGCGGAGGCGCTGCTGAATCTCGGACCCCGCTTGGCGCCCGCCGGCCGCCCGGCGGAGGGCGGGGACGCCTGCGGTGAAGCAGTCGACCTGTACCGCCGGCTGAGCCCTGACAATCCCGTCGTGCACCGCCACAAGCTCGCGATCGCGCTGATCAACATGGGGAACGGGCACGCGCGGCAAGGGGATCCCGCGGGGGCCGTGGAGTGCTTCCGGGAGGCGGTCGACCTGGCTCGAAGGGCCGCGGAGGACAACCCCGGGGCGGGCCTGCCGATCCTGGCCGGCGCCCTGACCAACCTCGCGGGCCAGTTGAGCAGGGCGGGGCTGTCGTCGGCGTCCGTCACCGCGGCCCAGGAAGCCGTAGCCATCCGGCGGCCCTTGGCGGGGGCCGACCCCGGCACGCACGAGCCCGGACTGGCAGCGGCACTGGCGGTCCTCTGCGATGCGCTGAGCGGGGTGGGCCGTCACGAGGAGGCGGCGAAGGAGGGCGCGTCGGCGGTCGCCGTGCTGCGGAAGCTCGCCGACATCGCCCCGGAGGCCCATCGACTGCACCTGGCGCTCTCGCTCAAGAGCCTCGGCCGGCCACTGACGGAGCTGAACCGCCTGCACGAGGCCGTCACGGTGGCGGAGCAGGGGGTCGAGGTCTGGCGGTACTTGGCGCAGGCCGACCCCGTCGGCTACGAGTTCGAACTGGGCACGGCCCTGGACCGGCTCGGTGACCTCCTGGCGCAAGTGGGTCGGACCGAAGAGGCAGTCATGGTCGGCGAGCAGGCCGTGGCACTCTGGCGGCGCCTCGACCACCCCGTCGCCGATCAACTGCTGGCGCTCGCCCTCGGCAACCTCGGCGGG
>NZ_JBSGXB010000269.1:0-10634 GCF_053609185.1 Streptomyces sp. NPDC054956
CGGCCCGATGACTTCCCAGGCCTGATCGGTCAGTTCATGACGTCGCACCACGAACGGAGTAACGACCCATCGACATTGCGGACACGCCCTAGTGCCAACTGTTGGACGCGGTACGGCTCGGCCCGGAAGACGACGTCGCTGAAGTCACCGCGCTCCAGGTGCGCCGTGTCGTCGAGGACCTGATCGCCGGCGGACGCTGGTGCGAAGACGATCAGGACATCCTGATCGTCTTCGACGCCGGCTACGACGCCCCGCGCATGGGTTGCCTACTCGACGGGTTACCTGTCGAGGTCTTGGGACGGATGCGCTCAGACCGCGTCATGCGCCGACCCACACCTTCACTCAAGGAGTACTCCGAGGCCTATCCCCGGGGCGGGCGGTATCCGAAGCACGGCAAAGAGTTCCGCTTCGCCGAGCCCAAGACCTGGGGCGAGCCGAACGCGGCGACCGTCCAGGTCACCGACCGCTATGGCACCGCACACACGATGGCCTGGACCGTCTTCACCCCAGGCCCACCACCCGCTCCGCCTGGATCGACCACGACACCTAACTCCCGATCATCGGGGGAACGCTCATCCGCCTCCAGGTCGACCGCTTGCCCGGCGGCGGGGATCCGCTGCCGCTCTGGCTGTGGTCCTCCGCCACCGGCCTGACCGGCGCCGACGTCGATCTGCGGTTGCGGGCATTCCTGCGACGCTAGCGGCGCTGCAACCGCGACGAACTCTGGCTGCCCGAAGCGGGTCACGGAGAGCCCTCGGGAGGAATCTGCTCGGGAGGGGGCGGCGGAGGGGGGCTGTCGAGAGTCCCGAAGGCCGGAGCATGGTCATGGGGCGCGGCCGGTTGACGGAGCATGCGGATCAACGGCCTTCGAGTGGAAACGCGACTGGGACGGGCGAAGTAGTCGGCGACCGCCGGATGGCGGAACGAATAGCTGCTCTCCTTCTTCTCGAGGACACCGGCGTGGGTGGCGTAATCGAGTGCGCATGGCAAAGAGTGGAACGTGTACCAGTCGAGCAGCAGGTGAGGCAGCCAGCGAATGCCGGCTGCCGAAGCCGTGATCAGTGTGAGGCGGAGGGGCAGGTCGAGCACTCCGATCCCGCTCTCCACGGTGGTGCCTCCGAAAGCGGTGCCGAAGAGAGCCGCCACGACGAGACCAATCGTCCACATGAGATCCGCAGTGATGACGTTTGCCGGACCCAACTCCTCCCGCAGGTGGTAGCCACTGGTGGTGGGCCGGAGCACTCCGGGCCGCTCCCTGGCCGGCGGGGTGCACAGAGCGCGTAGCAGGAAGAGACCGGCCATGACGTACCACGCCGCGCTCCAGCCGGAGTCCAGGAGCACGAACGCGAGGCAGATCACTGCGGGTGCGACCTGCCTGCTGATCAGGGCGCGCTTGGCCCCGCTGAAAGACGTGGGGAAGGAGGCGGGTACGGGTGGATTCGACACCATGATGTAGGTGAGCAGCACACAAACCGGCGTCATGAAGAACATCCCGATCAGAGCCTCTCCGCTCCTGTCCGGGCGGTCGTAGGAGTTGAAGGCGCTGGAGGAGCTGGAGGAATCGGCCAAGACGGTGAGGAAGTGGAGGAACGTCAGCAGGCCGGACAGGCTGGTGAGAACGACCCTGAAGGTCCGGCTGCTCAGGCCGGTCCCCTCCAGGCTCATGTCCGCCCCGGACAGCCGGCGTTGCCGGCTCAGCAGGTGCAGTGCGTCGGAGATCCAGTCCTGGCCGGCGGAGAGCGTCCACGCTCGGGAGGAGACCAGGGGAGCAGCTGGGGTGAGCCCCCGTATGAGACGGGCCACGAGGGGTTCCTCCAGTGCCGCCTGGGAGGTCTTCTTCAGCAAGTTCAGCGGGTCGGTTCGGCCGTCGCTGCACAGGGCTTGGGCGGCTGCGGCCATGGGAGGCGAGGCCAGTACGGTCAGCAGCCTGCGGACGCGCGGGTCGTTCGGGGCCTGCCGGCATTCCGCGAAGACCGGCGCCCACTTGCTCTGGGCGAGCGGCGCGCGGTGGGCGTACCTGGTGAGCTGGAGCCAGCCGTCGAGGTCGTCCAGGCTCAGGGGCTGGAGGACGATTCCCACGCTGTGGGCGAGTGGCCTGTCGGTTGCTTCCACCGTTTCGTTGAATGGTTCGATCCTGCTGGCCAGCACCATCCGTGCCGGAAGTGCACCGAGTTGCTGCAGTACCCAGACGCGCTGCAGGGGTTCCAGACCGTCGAAGTCGTCCAGCAGCAGCACGATCCTTCCCTGTTCCAGGAGTTCATGGAGCAGATCGGGAGTGAGGACCTCGGCCATGGCGTCGGATTCGGCGGCCATCTTCCCGATCAGTCACTCCACGAAGGGTTCGGTTTCAGGTCGCCAGTGCCTGAGCGAAAGGAGGAGGGGCTTGCCTCCTTCCTTTGAAGGCTCACTGCGCAGGGCATGCGCCAGCAGGGTGAGGGCATGTGTCCGGCCGCTTCCGGGATCGCCCAGGACGACGAGACGCTGGTGGTCGGCCAGCAGCGAGAAGATCTCGGGCAGCTCGGCGACGGTACCCGTCAGGTCGACGGGAGCTCGATCGCTGACCAGATCGAGCGGAGCAGGGCAGAACCTGACCGGGAGTGGGCGGACCGGAAGGGGAGGGGGTGCAAACCGTGTGAGCTCGCCGGCGAACAACAGAGGATCGGAAAGGACCCGCTCGAAGGACTCCTCCTCCTGATCTCGGGGAGGGGGAGGACCGGGCTCCTCGACCGAGACGGCCACCTCCGCAGGGCTACGGGCCTCAATCGCAGCGGCCGCAGCCGCATGGCGCGCCTTCCACAGGTCAAGGTTGGCTCCCGGGTCACACGCGCGCACCCACGCCTCGACCAGCTCCCACTGCGGCAGGCTGGTCCCCGTGGTAGCTCCATGCAGCTTCGTCTTCGACCAGGACACCCGCTTCGAAAGGAGGTCGAGTGACAGCTTGGCGTCCTGCCGCAGCTGGCGCATCCCGCAGCTGCGCCAGCTGCGGGATGCTTTCATCAACCGGGTTCTCGCGGCGACCGCGTCCCACCCTTACCGCCCCCGCACGCGGCGGGCACGGGCAGGACGCGCGCCGGAGACGATCCGCTGCGCCAGTTCGAGGGCGGTGGTACCCGTCACCGCGATGAGAGCCAAGGCGCTGCCGGCCTCGTACCCCTGCCCCACGAGGGCCAGCACGGCGATGATCACGACGACGACAACGATGATCCGTGTGCGTACGAGCCACTGTTCGGTCAGGACACACTGCAGATTGCTTGCAGGCATGGAAGTACTCCTCACGACGGTCCGGAATTCGTTCCCGTAGTTGGCGCTACGGCCCGGAGCCACTCGGCGCCGGTAACCCCACGATGCGCCAACCACCCGTCCGAATGCCAGGAGTTGACCTCCACTCAAGATGTCGGATTCTTGGCGTTTTGCGCTCTGACCGAACATTTCCGTGTCCGTCCGCCCGCTCCGAACAATGCTGGGCCTGTGACTCCGCTACACCTCCAGATCAGGCATCTGTGCAGCTCAGGAGCTCGTTGCTGGGCTGTGCCGTCGAAGATGCTCTGCGACTGCGCCAAGAGCTTCCAAACAATTCCGGCGCAGCGCACGATGGCTCTGGCCGCGAACTGTGAACAGATGGCGCGGCCTCAGGCGCCTGGATGACGGTCCGGAAGCCTTTCGCGAGTCGGGCTGGGTCTGCCGTTGGCGCGGCCGCCTACCTCGACCGCCCCTACTTCGGCCAGTCACAGGAACTGTGACTGGCCGAAGTGGTTGGCGGGCGTGGCGGGCGCACCGCCGCTGATCACGTGGGCCTCCGGCGGCGGCCTCGCCGGCCTCTGCTCGACGGCGTGTCGTGCCGGCTCATGGCGCCGGGGGCGTACGTGGATCAGGACGCCGAGGACCATTCCGGTTCCCAGCGGCCATGGGCACGCTGCGCGGCCCGGCCGTGCACGACCGCGATGTCCCGGATTCGGGCGACCGCTTCGGGCTCGACCGGGCCAGGACTGGGAGGGCGTGGTACCAGCTCTCGGTGCTCAGGGTCTGGTGGAGGAGCGATGCGACCGCCTGCTCGTCGGCCGAGGTGTACGGGGCGTGCGGGGTTACTTCCAGGGCTCCGCGGGAACGGGGCGTGGTCGAAGCGCCGTTGTACAGCGCCGAGGACGTCGCGCTGCTGCCGTTGGTCCGGCCCACGGTGGACTGGCGGCAGGTGTACCGGACGGGCCCCGGGCGCCGCTCCCTTCTCGCCACCCTGGCCCCGGTCGCCCCGGGCGAGGACACAGCGTCGCTGGCGGACGCCGGCCGGATCGCGGGGGTGGGGCGCGCCGCAGTGGTCGGACTCAGCGTGACCTTGTCGACGGTGCTGCCCGCCGCTCGAATGCAGCGGGCGTCACTGTCGGCAAGGTGCAGGGGATATGGCTGAGTGGATCGGACTTCGCTCGGGTCACGGTGAAGCCATGACCCAGATTGTGGCGCAAACCGAAAGAATAGCCCTTAGTACTCCAGCTGTAGATCGTGATCTTCATGTCTGCGCTGCGGTTTGTCGCCGGTAGTGCCCGGTTTGCGCTCGGGCTTTGTGGCGGCGTCGCCAGTCGGACCAGCCAAGCCGGTGGGCCGCGTCGTGGACGGGCTGGACGATGAGGGTCATGAACAGCCGCTGGATTTCGTTGCAGGACAGCGGGATCAGGTCGGCGGGGTCGGGGGCGCGGGTGTGTTCGTCGGCCCGGACGACGGCCAGGAAGGCGTGGGCGAGCATCGCCAGGGTGACCCAGCGGGTCCAGGAGGCGAATCGGCGGACCTGGTGTTCGTCGAGTCCGGCCAGGCCCTTCTCGGATTGGAACGTCTCCTCCACCCGCCATCTTGATCCGGCGACCCTGACCAGCGTGGTCAGCGGTACGGTCTGGGGCGAGTAGCAGCGGTAGTAGGCGAGTTCGCCGGTGTGGCGGTTGCGGCGGATCAACAGCTGGCGCTGTCCGGGGCCGGGGTCGGCGGTGTCGATGACGGCCCAGTCAGAGAACCGGTGGCCCTTCGCGCCTGCCCCGGCGGACAGCTTCTGCCAGGCCCGCCCGGGTGGCCTGCGGGCCAGGGCATCAGCCTTGAACTTGCCTGATCCAGTGGCGACTTCGGCCGAGCAGGCGACGGCCAGGACGTAACCCAGACCGCGCTCTTCCAGTGCGGCCCGCAGTTTCGGGTTGCCGCCGTAGACCTCGTCCCCGGCCACCCAGGAGGCGTGATGCCCGGCGTCGAGGAACCGTTCGATCATCGCGGTGGCCAGCTCCGGCTTGGTCGCGAAGGCCCGGCCCTCAGAGATGCCCGCGGCCTGGCAGCGGTCGGGATCACCCGTCCACGACCGCGGAACGTAGAGTTCCCGGTCCACCGCGGCGTGCCCGCGCGAGCCGGCATGGACGAGGTAGACGGCGACCTGTGAGTTCTCGATCCGGCCTGCGGTACCGGTGTTCTGCCGCTGCACGCCGACCGGTGCTTGCCCTTCTTCACGTCGCCGGTCTCATCGACCACCAGCACCGCCGCAGCGTCGTGGAGGTGCTCGACCACGTAGTCGCGAAGATCGTCACGGACCGCGTCCGCGTCCGCGTCCCAGGAGGCCCGGCACAGCAAGTGCTGCATCCCGTGCGGCGTGGCTTCTCCGGCCCACTCGGAGATCGTCCAGCAGTTCTTGCGCGGCAGGTCCGCCAGCAGGCCGAGCACCAACCGCCCCGCCCGCCGCGGGGCTCGACGCGCGCGAAGCGGCCCGCGATCCGGCCCATCAGGGCCTCGAACCCATCCCGCCAACGGGCAGGATCTATGCTGTGACCTGCGGCCACCGTCTCTTCGTCAGTCCACACAACTCACGATGATCAACGGTGGCCGCACCCATGTCCGCACCGGCCCCGACCAGCAAGATCACGATCTACAGCTGAAGTACTAGCTGATCAGGTCCGCCAGGACGCTTCGGCGAGGACCGAAAGGATTGTCCGCGGGCCGCGCCAACTCGCAGACTCGCTTTCGTCTCAGTACATCTCGCTACACCTCGCTCGCACTGCGATCTATGGGGGATCCATGAGGGTCAAACGGGCCATGCTCACAACCGCTTCCACACTCGCGATGATGGCCGCGGCGGCCATCGGGGCCGCGCCGTCGGCGAACGCGTCCGCCACCGCCACGGACTCCGTCAGCATCGGGGCTAACTACGCGAGCTATGACATTTCGACCGGCTGGTTCGAAGTGTGCGACATGGAGCGGGACGGCAACGGGGTCTACATCAAGTTCAGCAACTCGTACGGCGGCAGCGAAGGCGGAACCTACGGCGACTCCAACGGCAGCGCGGGCGGCTGCGGCAACGGAAACGTGAAGGGGTACAAGTACATGGCGATCTGCGAGGACAGCATCGGCTGGGACTCGTGCGTCTCCGAAAACCTGGACGGGCAGTAGGGCGTCTAGGCCGTTTCCTTCAGATCATCGGATCGTGGGTTGATGTGTGTCGTTGACTGACGCCCAGTGGGCACGCATCGAGCCATTGTTGCCGGACCGGACCGGACCGGACCGGACCGGACCGGACCGGACTCCGCGGAGGGGTGGGCGGTGGTGGGATCACCGGCAGGTGATCGACGCGATCGCGTTCAAGTACCGCACCGGGACGCCGTGGATGGACCTGCCCGAGCAGTTCGGCTCGTGGAAGGGTTGCCCACAACCGGCTGCGGAAATGGGCGGCCGACGGCACCTGCGAGAAAGTCTTCACCGCCCTGCTCGCCCAGGCCGATGGCGAAGGCGACCTCGACTGGGTCGTTGCGGTCGATTCCACGATCGTGCGAGCACATCAGCACGCCGCCGGGGCCCGGCAAAAGGGGCCCCGGCCGGCGAGCCGGCCGATCATGCCCTCGGGCGCTCCCGCGGCGGACTGACCACAAAGATCCGTCTCGCCGCCGACAGCCGATGCAGGCCTCTGGCTTTCGTCCTCACACCCGGCCAGGCCGGTGACGCACCCGCGTTCATGCAGGTCATGGCCCGGTTACGGGTGCCCCGACGGGTCGGTCGTCCCAGGATCACCCCGGACGTGGTCCTGGCGGACAAGGCCTACTCGTCCCGGGCGATCCGCCGTCATCTGCGGCGCCGCGGAATCCGGGCAGTGATCCCGCAGCCTGCCGACCAGGCCGCCAACGGCTCGGCCGGCACGGGGGCCGCCCGCCGGCCTTCGACCGCGAGGCCTACAAGCAGCGGAACACCGTCGAACGCTGCATCAACAAACTCAAGCAGTGGCGCGGCCTGGTCACTCGCTACGACAAGACCGCCACCATCTACCTCGCCGGACTCCACCTCGCTGCCATCTTCATCTGGTCAGCGAGGTGATCCGAAGGAAACGGCCTAGGCACCTCTCACATCACCTGGAGAATCAATGCATTCCCGCGCTGCCACGACGGTACGGAACACCGTCGTACTACTCACGGCCCTGTTGCTCGCGCTCGCGGCGAACGTCTCCCTCGCCGCACCGCAGGCGCATGCCTCCAACAAGTACTGGATCACGACGTTCACCCAGGCGAGCGGATTCCCGAACACGGTCTGCGGCACGAGCAACGGATATCCGTGCGGGCCCAACGGCTATCTCTACGCGGGCAGCAATTACGTCTTCTGCCGGGCGTGGGGAGGCGAAGTCAACGACGGCCAGGGCAACTTCAACCGCTGGTGGCTGTGGACCGACCTCGACACCCCCGTCGGCAGCCGCGGCTGGGTGTCGGCCTACTACCTGTCCGGCCAGGGAAACGATCAGGCCGACTACTGGAACGGGAGTCGCTGGGTGCCCATCCCGAACTGCTGACCCAGGTCGACGGCCACCCCGGCGGAATCGACTCCCGCACTCGCTCGACCCACTGTGTGAGGGCTGCCAGGCCCCGTTGGAACGCCTGCTGGGCCTTGCTCGGCCCCCCTTCGCCCCGCCACTGGCCGCAGGGCCGGGAGAGGGCGCGTGGTGGGGCTGTACGCCCAGTGTGGTCAGCCGTTCCTGCTGCTCCAGCAGGAGCCGCGCCCAGGTGGCCGGCTGCTTCTGGTGCTGGAGCCACTTGCCGACGTCGTCGCCGTCGAAGACGACGCCTGGAGAGATGACCGTCGAGGCGGCTCCCGCTGCAGCCGCCAGGCCTCCGCCGAATGCCAGACAGATCAGCGTGCGCCCGACGAACCTTCTCCAAGCGGCGCCTTTGTCGACCTCGAGTACACGGGTGCCCACCCGGGAGATGGAGGCCAGTGGGTAGGCCTCGTTCCCCACCCATAGGAGGCCCCGCTCCATGCGGACCTCGACCGTCGCGTACCTCGGCGGCACGGTTCGCCTCCTCCGCGTGGTGTGGGCGGTGCCGGGACGGGTCTGAAGAGGCGGCATCCCGTGCGGCCGGAGGCCCTTCCTGCCCTCCCGTATTACCCACTCCGCACGATGCGAGAATGGCGGCAGCCTCGCCGCGGTGCGGGATCGAGAGCCGGTGCGAAAGTCGGGGTGGGGGGTAATTCGTATCGATGAGAGCGGAGTTGACCTGACCACGGACGAACTGTTCGCGGGGGCGCTGGTCGAGGTCGGAGAGGATGACGACGAGCGGGCGACGCCCTGCCTGATCGCCCTGACCGGGCGCCCGACCCGGGAGGTCTTCGACCGCGCGGCTCGGCTGCTGGCCTGCGACGGGTACCTGGAACGGGAACTGGGAGCGCGGATCCTGCGAGAGCTGGGCCCGTACGACGCCGAGGGCCGGCGCCCCTTCGCCGAGGAGACCATCGGGGTGCTCATGGCGGAAATGGTCGACGAACCCGATCCGTGGGTCCTCGGCTGGATGATCTCCGCACTCGGCTACCACCGGGCCCGCCAAGCCCTCGATCTGGTACTCGGCCACCAGGAACACCCGGCGCAGCCGATACGGTTCGCGGTCGCCGCGGCCCTGCCCTCCCTGGCCGATCCGGAGCGGACCGAGCCGGGGGTGGTCGAGGCCCTCCTGCGGCTGGCCGTGGACGAGGACGGGGCCGTGCGCTGGTACGCCCTCTACGCGCTGTTCAACGAGACGGCCGGGGTCACCGCCGAGCAGCGGCGGGGCTGGGCTGCGCATCTGAGCGGACGGGCGGGCGATGCGGAACGCCGCGAGGAACTGTCGCGCATCGCCGAAACCCTGGACGACCCGTCCGATACCGCCCTGCGCGCGCTCCTGGTGCGGGCGGGGCGGCTTTAGGGAGCGCCGCCGGGCCCACGTGCGGGCCCGGCAAGATCCGAAAGACACACCCTAGTAGGGTGACTGTTCGTCATCGGATCGGTCATCGGTCATGACCGATCCGTCGACCGTGTGCCGTATTGCCGGGCGGACTAGGGCCTGTCTCTCAGACCGAGCTGGGCCGATCTCAGATCGCTGTGGGCAGGCCGGATGCCCAGCAGATCTCCAGCGGCCGCGGGTCCGTGTACTGCCCCGAGCCCAGGGGGAAGGCTCCCCGTCTAATGGGGCGGCCGCAGCAATCGCAGAGCAGCCTGGTGCGAGCACCTGCGTCTTCAAGCGTCCGGGCCGCCTCGATAGCGGCTTCGAACCAGCCGGCTGCCTCGACCTCTACGGGTGCGTCGGCGAGCAGAAGCTTGCTGTTCCACAGGCTGAGGCCGGTGACCGTCCGTATCGCACGGGCTGCTTCCATTTTCCGGTCGCCTGCTTCTGTCAGCAGCACTCGGAATCCTGGCTCTTCCACATATCCTCCCCGGCTGTCCACGAGCTGTGCGGCAAGTGAACCATCACGGCAACTGTTGAGGGCTGTGGGCGGGTGGACGAGAGGCCAGCCGACTATCGCCGGACCCAGATCAGGATGGCGGCGAGGTGGAGGGCTGCTTGGTAGGCCATGGCGAGCTTGTCCGTTCGCATGGCCAGACCTCGCCACTGCTTGAGCCGGTTGATGCATCGTTCAACGGCGTTCCGCTGCTTGTAGGTCTCCCCGTCACCGTCACTGGTGGCCGCGGTCACACCGCCTAGCCATGATCGTTCTCACCGATAACCATGGTTCCATTGATCCCCGAGGCCGGTGCTGCCCGGGCAGGGAAGCTGGCAGGATGCGTGCGCTCCTGGCGGTGGGACGCGCTGTTCGTTCGTGGGGCCCGCCGTACTGCTTGCACGTCACCCAAACCGGTTCGTGAGTCTCTCCAGAGAGTGAGAGGTACCCATGTCCAAGAGGGCCAAGACCATAGCGGCTGCCGCGGTGCTCGCCATCAGTGCGAGCGTGCTGCCGCTCGCGGTCGCGACACCGGCCAGCGCTGCGGTGTCATGCTCGTACAGCGAGAACATGAGCCAGAGCTTCACGCAGGCGTCCACTGGTAGCCGGTACGTCGGGTTCGAGTACGCCGGCCACTACAGCGGAATCACTGTGGTCCCGTCGAAGACCCAGGACACCAGCTCCGGCGAAGAAGCACAGTGCCTGCTGAAGCTCGGCGCTCAGTACTACAACATGCCGGGCTGGGACCCCGGCACAGTCGATGGGGTTTTCGGTCCGCGGTCACAGACCGCGTTCCACAATTTCCAGGTCTCCATGAACAGCTGGTTCAACGCCGGCCTGGCGGTCGGTGGCAACCAGGACTTGCCGGGACCGAACGCCTGGAAGTGGCTTCGCTGGTACATCGCCCCCGACTCCTACATCGAATGAGCCACCGCTTCGCACCCACG
>NZ_JBSGXB010000270.1:0-10633 GCF_053609185.1 Streptomyces sp. NPDC054956
GCGGGGTGTGGGTGTTGGTGGCCGGGGGGGTGGGCCTGGGGGTGGGGGGGCGCGACGTATCCGGCCAGCCCCCCCCTTCGTTCGTTCTGCGGGCCGCGGGCTAGTCCGCGGCCTGGAGGAGGTCCTCCAGTTGTTCCTCGCGGGCCTGGGCGGCCACGAAGAGGAGTTCGTCGCCCGGCTCCAGGGTTTCCTCGCCGTGCGGCGTGAGCACCCGGTTGCCGCGGATGATCGTGACCAGCGAGGTGTCCTCGGGCCAGGTGATCTCGCTGATCTGCTTGCCCGCGACCTGGGAATCGGCCGGCAGGGTCAGCTCGACCAGGTTGGCGTCGCCGTGGCTGAAGCGCAGCAGCCGTACGAGGTCGCCGACGCTGACGGCTTCCTCGACCAGTGCCGACATCAGGCGGGGGGTCGATACCGCGACGTCCACGCCCCAGGACTCGTTGAAGAGCCACTCGTTCTTCGGGTTGTTCACGCGGGCGACCACGCGGGGGACCCCGTACTCGGTCTTCGCGAGGAGGGAGACGACCAGGTTGACCTTGTCGTCACCCGTCGCCGCGATGACCACGTTGCACCGCTGCAGCGCGGCCTCGTCGAGCGAGGTGATCTCGCAGGCGTCGGCCAGCAGCCATTCGGCCTGCGGAACCCGCTCCACCGAGATGGCGGTCGGCGCCTTGTCCACGAGGAGCACCTCGTGGCCGTTCTCCAGGAGTTCTCCCGCGATGGAGCGTCCCACCGCGCCGGCTCCGGCGATCGCGACCCTCATGCGTGCGACTCCTCAGGTCCCTCGGCGAAGGAGGCCTCCACCTTGTCGATCTCGTCCGTGCGCATCATCACGTGGACGAGGTCGCCCTCCTGGAGGACGGTCGCCGACGTCGGCAGCATGGCCTCGCCCAACCGGGTGAGGAAGGCGACGCGGACGCCGGTCTCCTCCTGCAACTGGCTGACCTTGTGGCCGATCCAGGCGGTGGAGGTGTGCACCTCGGCGAGCTGGACACCGCCGCTCGGGTCGCGCCACAGGGGCTCGGCGCCCGACGGCAGCAGCCGGCGCAGCATCTGGTCGGCGGTCCACCGGACGGTCGCGACGGTGGGGATGCCGAGGCGCTGGTAGACCTCGGCGCGCTTGGGGTCGTAGATGCGGGCGGCGACGTTCTCGACGCCGAACATCTCACGGGCCACGCGGGCGGCGATGATGTTGGAATTGTCACCACTGCTGACCGCGGCGAAGGCGCCCGCCTCCTCGATGCCGGCCTCGCGAAGGGTGTCCTGGTCGAAGCCGACTCCGGTGACGCGGCGGCCGCCGAAGGACGCCCCCAGCCGGCGGAATGCGGTGGGGTCCTGGTCGATGACGGCGACCGTATGCCCCTGCTGTTCCAGGGTCTGCGCGAGGGCGGAGCCCACTCTTCCGCAGCCCATAATGACGATGTGCACGGCCGTCCTTCCGGCTGTCAGCGGCTCGCTGGTTCCCAGCCTCATTGCTGCTCTGGCTTAACAGGGTCTCAGACCATGGCCCAAGCTACACACGGGCGGTCACCAATGTGGCCTCTCATGGGTAGTCGGCGGGGCGTACGGTCCGCGTATGGATGGCATTCAGGCGGCGTATCGCCGTGTAGAGGGGTGCGGGTTCGTCAGCCCGATATCGAACGCTTACGATCCTCTGCGTGTCCAAACTGACCGACGTGCCCAAACGGATCCTGATCGGCCGGGCGCTACGCAGCGACCGCCTCGGGGAAACACTCCTTCCCAAGCGGATCGCCCTTCCTGTCTTCGCGTCCGACCCGCTCTCCTCAGTGGCATATGCCCCTGGCGAGGTCCTGTTGGTCCTGTCGATCGCGGGCGTGTCGGCGTACCACTTCAGCCCCTGGATCGCCGTCGCGGTCGTGGTGCTGATGTTCACGGTGGTCGCCTCCTACCGGCAGAACGTCCACGCCTATCCCAGCGGCGGCGGTGACTACGAGGTCGCCAACACCAACCTCGGGCCCAAGGCCGGCCTCACGGTCGCGAGCGCCCTGCTCGTCGACTACGTCCTCACGGTCGCCGTGTCGATCGCCTCGGGCGTCGAGAACCTCGGTTCGGCCATCCCCTTCGTCGTCGAGCACAAGGTGCTCTGCGCGGTCGGCATGATCGTTCTGCTCACGCTGATGAATCTGCGCGGCATGAAGGAATCCGGAAAGCTCTTCGCGATTCCGACCTATGTCTTCGTCGCGGGCGTATTCATCATGATCGCTTGGGGTGCCTGGCGCGGCATCGTCCTCGACGACACCATGAAGGCCCCGACCGCCGATTTCGAGATCAAGGCGGAACACCAGGGCCTGGCCGGGTTCGCGCTGGTCTTCCTGCTGCTGCGCGCCTTCTCCTCCGGCTGCGCCGCCCTGACCGGCGTCGAAGCCATCAGCAACGGCGTCCCCGCCTTCCGCAAGCCCAAGAGCAAGAACGCGGCGACCACGCTGGCCCTGATGGGCGCGCTGGCCGTGACCATGTTCTGCGGCATCATCGGCCTGGCCATGGCCACCGACGTGAAGATGGCCGAGAAGCCGGCGACCGACCTGCTCCGCAACGGGGTGGAGGTCGGCACCGGATACGTCCAGAACCCGGTGATCTCCCAGGTGGCCGAGGCCGTCTTCGGCAACGGCTCCTTCCTGTTCATCCTGCTGGCCGCCGCCACCGCGCTCGTGCTGTTCCTCGCCGCCAACACCGCGTACAACGGCTTCCCGCTGCTCGGCTCGATCCTCGCCCAGGACCGGTACCTGCCGCGCCAGCTGCACACCCGCGGCGACCGGCTCGCCTTCTCCAACGGCATCGTGCTCCTCGCGGGCGCCGCCGCGCTGCTCACCTGGCTCTACGGGGCCGACTCGACGAAGCTGATCCAGCTCTACATCGTCGGCGTCTTCGTCTCCTTCACGCTCAGCCAGACCGGCATGGTCCGGCACTGGAACCGCCACCTGAAGGCGGAGACCGACCCGACGAAGCGCCGCCGCATGATCCGCTCCCGGGCGATCAACACCTTCGGCGCCTTCTTCACCGGCCTCGTGCTGGTCGTCGTCCTCGCCACCAAGTTCACCCACGGGGCCTGGGTCGCCCTGCTCGGCATGGTGATCTTCTACGGCACGATGACGGCGATCCGTAAGCACTACGACCGGGTGGCCACCGAGATCGCCGCGGCCGAGGAGCGCCCCGACGAGTACGTGCGCCCCTCGCGGGTCCACTCCGTCGTCCTGGTCTCCAAGCTCCACAAGCCCACCCTGCGGGCCCTCGCCTACGCCAAGCTGCTGCACTCCAACCGGCTGGAGGCGCTCAGCGTCAACGTCGACGAGGTCGAGACCAAGGCCCTCAAGGAGGAGTGGGAGCGGCGCGGGATCAACGTCCCGCTGAAGATCCTCGACTCGCCGTACCGCGAGATCACCCGCCCGGTGGTCGAGTACGTGAAGAGCCTGCGCACCGAGAACCCGCGCGACGCGGTCAGCGTGTACATCCCCGAGTACGTCGTCGGGCGCTGGTACGAGCACCTGCTCCACAACCAGAGCGCGCTGCGGCTCAAGGGCCGGCTCCTGTTCACCCCCGGTGTGATGGTCACCTCGGTGCCCTACCAGCTCCAGTCCTCGGAGCTCGCGAAGAAGCGGGCGAAGAAGCGGGCGGAGTGGAACGCGCCGGGCGCGGTGCGCCGCGGTCCCGTGGACGCCCCGCGACCGAAGGACCCGGCGGCCAAGTAGCCGCGGGACCGGTTGGCGAACGGCCGGACGAGATCCACGTAAACTGGTGGGTCGGTCGTCCGGCCGTCCCTTTTTGATCACTTCCTTGGAGCCTCCCCACCATGACGACCGAGCAGAACGAGAAGCAGTCACTGGTCGGGGAGGAGTACGAGGTCGAGGTCGGCCCCGTCGCGCACGGGGGCCACTGCATCGCGCGTACCGCCGAGGGCCGGGTCCTGTTCGTCCGCCACACCCTGCCGGGCGAGAAGGTCATCGCGCGCGTGACGGAGGGCGACGCCGACTCCCGCTTCCTGCGCGCCGACGCCATCACCGTGCTGGACCCCTCCAAGGACCGCGTCGAGGCGCCCTGCCCCTACGCCGGCCCCGGCAAGTGCGGCGGCTGCGACTGGCAGCACGCCAAGCCGGGCGCCCAGCGCCGGCTCAAGGGCGAGGTCATCGCCGAGCAGCTGCTGCGCCTCGCCGGGCTCACCCCGGAGCAGGCCGGCTGGGACGGCACCGTCATGCCGGCCGAGGGCGACAAGGTCCCGGCCGGGCAGGTCCCGCAGTGGCGCACCCGCGTGCAGTTCGCCATCGACGAGGACGGCGTCGTGGGCCTGCGCAAGCACCGCTCGCACGACATCCAGCCGGTCGAGCACTGCATGATCGCGGCGCCGGGCGTCAGCGAGCTCGGCATCGAGCAGCAGGACTGGCCCCAGATGGAGACCGTCGAGGCCATCGCCGCCACCGGCTCGAGCGACCGCCAGGTCGTCCTGACTCCCCGCCCCGGCGGCCGTCTCCCCCTCGTCGAGCTCGACAAGCCGGTCTCCGTCCTGCGTGTCGAGGAGAAGGACGGCGGAGTCCACCGCGTCCACGGCCGCCCCTTCGTGCGCGAGCGCGCGGACGGCCGTACGTACCGCGTCGGCATGGGCGGCTTCTGGCAGGTCCACCCGCAGGCCGCGGACACCCTGATCAAGGCCGTCATGCAGGGCCTGATGCCGCGCAAGGGCGAGATGGCCCTCGACCTCTACTGCGGCGTCGGCATCTTCGCCGGCGCCCTCGCGGAGCGCCTCGGCGAGACCGGCGCGGTGCTCGGCATCGAGTCCACGAAGCGCGCGGTCGAGGACGCCCGGCACAACCTGGCCGACTTCCCGCGGGTCCGCATCGAGCAGGGCAAGGTCGAGCAGACCCTCGCGAAGACCGGCATCACCGAGTGCGACCTGGTCGTCCTCGACCCGCCCCGCGCGGGCGCCGGCAAGCAGACGGTCCGCCAGGTGGCCGGCCTGACCCCGCGCCGCATCGCCTACGTGGCCTGCGACCCGGCGGCCCTGGCCCGCGACCTGGGCTACTTCCAGGAGGCGGGCTACAAGGTCCGCACCCTGCGCGCCTTCGACCTCTTCCCGATGACCCACCACGTGGAGTGCGTGGCGATCCTGGAGCCGGTCGCGAAGGCCTGACCCACACCGCTGCCACGCCCGCCGCGGATTCCCCGAACCGGAGTCCGCGGCGGGCTTTTGCTTGCCCGGTGCGTCAGGCCAGGGTCAGGGGGAGGGCGGTCAGGCCTCGGGTCAGGCGGGTTCGGCGCCAGGTGAGGGAGGCCTCGGGGACGGACAGGTGGGTGTTCGGGAAGCGGGTTACCAGGGTGCGGAGGGCGATTTCCGCCTCTGCGCGGGCCAGGGGGGCGCCGGGGCAGCGGTGGATGCCGTGGCCGAAGGAGAGGTGGGCGGCGGCGTCGCGGTCGAGATCGAGGGTGTGAGGGGCGGGGAACGTCGACGGGTCGCGGTTCGCGGCTCCGGGGGCGATCAGGACCGGGAAGCCCGCCGGGATGTCGACCCCGCCGATCCGGAGGGCCTCCGTGCTGTGGCGGAAGGTGGCCACGCTCACCGGGGAGTCGTAGCGGAGCAGTTCGTCGAGGGCGCCGGGGATCAGGTCAGGGTCCCGGCGCAGCCGGTCGAAGGCCTCCGGGTGGCGGAGCAGGGCCAGGACGGCGTTGCCGATGAACTGGGTGGTGGTCTCGTGCCCGGCGACCAGGAGGAGGGCGGCCAGGGAGATGGTTTCGGACGCGTCGAGCCCGCCCTCGTCGCAGTCGCGGACGAGGGAGTGGAGCGGGCCTTCGCCGGGGGTGGCGCGGGCCGTGCCGATCAGGTGGGTGAGGTAGTCGCCGATGTGGTGCGACGCGGCGTCGACGCGGGCGGTGTCGGTCGCGTCGAAGAGGTCGTGGGAGCGGGCGGCGAGGGTGGTGCGGTCGGCTTCGGGGACGCCCAGCAGTTCGCAGACGACGGTGACCGGCAGGGGGACCGCCAGGTCCGCCACCAGGTCGATGTCCTTGCCCGGTCGCCAGGTGGCCGTCAGGTCGTCCACGACGCGGGTGATGTACGGGCGCAGTTCGCGGACGCGTCCCGTGGTGAACAGGGGCGTGGCCACCCGTCGTTGGCGGGTGTGCTCGGGCGGGTCGCTCGCCAGCATGTTGCGGGAGATCGCCGGGTGCAGGTCGCGGTCGGAGGGCCGGTCGGCGAAGAAGCGGGCCGTGTCCTTGGACAGGCGGGGGTCGGTGAACGCCTCGCGGGCCTCGGGGTGGCCGGTGATCAGGTACGCCTGGTGACCGCCGGAGCCGGTGGGGATCCGCCGGACCGGGCAGCCCTCGCGCAGCCGGTCGTAGGTGGGGTAGGGGTCGGTGAAGAAGCGCGGGTCGCGCAGTGGGTCGCGCAGCGGGTCCTGGCGGGGGGCGGTCACGAGGCCGCGCCCGCGGTCGTGCCCGTGCCCGTCGTCGTGCCCGTGCCCGCGTTCACGCCCGCGTTCTCGGGTTCCGGGTGCGGCACGTAGGCCTTCGCCACGAGCAGCAGCCACGCCGTCTCCGCCTGGAGGTCGCCCTTGCGGGAGGCGGTGCCGGTGGCGGGCGGGGCCTCTTCGCCCTCGGGGGTGACTCCGGCGTGCTTCGCGGCCACGGCCGCGGCGATGACCGCCGCCTCCACCTCGGCGTCGCCCCCGGGGGTGCCGGCGGTGCCCCGGCGGGCGGCCTCGGCGGCGGCCGTGTCCCGTACCGATGCCTGGCGGTACCGGCGCAGGGCCAGTACGCAGTCGTTGATCTCGATGACCCGGCGGTGCAGGTGGAAGTCGAGGTCGATGTCGTGGGTGTCGGTGTCCGTGGTGCCCGGGTCGAGCACGACCTCGGGCACCGCCGAGGTGACCTCCCGCCACAGGGGTTCCAGCGCGGTGAACGAGTTCCGTTCCCAGCGGCGCCGGCGCAACTGGCTGAGCGGCCACAGCAGGGCGGGGAGGGTGAGCCCGACGGTGATGAGGAGTACGGCGACTGCGGGCGCGCTCACGCTGAACGCGCAGCGGAGGGGCGTCAGCGGCGTCGAGCACCGGGCGTGGTCGGGAACGAGCCCCAGACCGAGGCCGATGGAGACCAGGGCGAAGAGCTTGTACGCGGCGTAGACGAGGGCGAAACCACAGCCCACCGAGGTCGTGCGCAGGCCCCAGCGCTGACTGCGCCGGGCCGAGCGCTTGGACTGTGCCCAGGTCTGCAGCAGGAAGTCCTTGGCTGTGTACCCCAGGAAGGAGATGTAGATGAGCACGTAGCACGCGTACAACGCGGGGCTCCGGCCCGTGAGTTGTTCGGCGGCGAAGAAGGCGGTCATCCCGGCGACGGAGGCGGCGAGGGCGATGACGCGCAGCCGGATCTGCCGGTGGGCCCGCTCGCGGTCCAGGTTGAGCTGGAAGAGGAAGGCGAGGACCGAGGTGGCCGCCGTCAGGGTGAAGGCGTTGCTGAGCAGCCGGGCGACGTGGGGGACCACCGATTCGACCGCGCGCTCCACGGCGGGGGCGTAGGAGGCGAAGGCGAGGGCGAAGGAGGTCAGCAGCGCCGCCATCGCCCAGGTGCCCGTGGGGCGGTGTCCGCCGCGGCCCCGCACCCAGTAGGCGGCGAAGCACAGCAGCACGACGGCGGTGCCCGTGAAGAGGAGGTTGATCATTTCCGGTGGCGTTTCTTCCTGTGTGGCTCGGCGAACAGCGCGTCCCAGCTTTCGGCACCGCTGGCGGGCCGGCTCGACGGTCCTTCGCGTCCCCGGTACATGAGCTGTCGGATCACGCTGGCCATCACCTCGGCCTCGCGTTCGTCCTCGCTGGTGTAACTGGTCCGGCCGGACATGCGCTGCACGAGGGTGGGGTTGAAGCCGATCGCGCGCAGGGTGTCCCGGTCCAGTTCCAGACTGCCGGGGTGGTCGCAGATGATGTGGCTGATCTCGTGGGCGAGGATGTGGTTCTGGTGGAGGAGGGAGGTGGCCTCCTCGTAGAACAACAGGTCGGCGTCCGGGGTCTCCAGGCGGATGCCGCACGGTGCGTCCATGGCACCCAGGGTGCTCAGGGGGCGCAGGACGATGGGGCGTCCGCGCTGTTCGGCCACGGCGTCGCGGAGGTCGCGGGTGCTGAAGCGGTGCGGGAGTCGAAGCGCCTCGACGCGTGCCTCACACGCGGCGCGAAGCTGCTCGAAGTCCATGTCCTCACTCTGGTGACGCCGGTCGGGGGCGGTCGGCCGTGGCGAACCTCCCCCGGAAGCCCGATACGCGCGCCCCAATGTTGGCATGTCCGCGACTCCGCTTCGAGGGCGGGGTGCCGGCGCGGAGGTGCCGTACGGATGCGGCTTCAGTCGTCCAGGTTCAGGTCCTGCGCGGGGTCGTCGGTGGTGAGGCCTTCGAGTTTCCGGGCCTGTTCGATCACGGTGGACAGCATCTTCAGACTGTCCACGCTCAGGCCGTTGGCGCGCAGGGCCACCTTGCGGACGTCCTGGTCGCGCATGGCGGCGAGGAGGCCGATCTCCGCCTTGGTGCGTTCGGCCGCCGCGCTGTCCACGAAGTAGCCCGCCGGTACGCCGAAGAAGTCGGCCAGCGCCTTGATGGTGTGCCGCGTCGGGTTCCGTTTGGCGCCGGTGCGCAGCTGCTGGATGGCGCTCGCCGTCACCCCGCGCCCCTCGCCGGTCGCCGCCTTGCGGATCCCCTCGGCGACCTCGGCGTAGGTGTAGGGCCCCCGGGACGGGGGGTGCACTTCGCGGAAGAGGTGGTCCAGGAGCTGGGCGAAGGTGGGCGACTCGTCATCCTCCATGTACACGACCTCCTAGGCGTGATGCCGAGCCTTTGCCCACCACAGTGTTGCTCGAAGCCCGTCGGGCCGGCCCCGGCAACACTCTGGTTGACGCCGGACAGTCACTCTGGTGTACGTTACCAATGCCGCGTCGCCACTGAAGTGTTGAGGGGGCGGCGGCGCAGGCGGGGGCGGGGCCGGGGTCGAGCTTCACGGGGGTGAGCTCGGCCGACGGCCCTCAGACCGGGAGGCCCGTCGGTTCCTTGATGCGCTTCATGATGATCTGGGAGTTGACCTCCGTCACGCCCGAGAGGGCCGTCAGCTTTTCGATCCAGAGGCGTTCGTAGGCGCGCAGGTCCGCCACCGCGATGCGCAGGAGGCAGCCCGGGCTGCCGAAGAGGCGGTAGGCCTCGATGACGTCGGGGATGTCCTGGAGCGCCGCTTCGAAGGCTTCGACGGCCTCGCGGTCGCGGCGGACCTCCACGGAGACCAGGACCTCGAAGCCGCGGTCCACCGCCTCGGGGGAGATCACCGCGCGGTAGCCCTGGATGATCCCGTCCTGTTCGAGCTGGCGCACCCGGCGCATGCAGGGGGAGGGGGTCAGGCCCACGCGCTGGGCCAGTTCCTGGTTGCTGAGCCGGCCGTCGGCCTGGAGCTCACGCAAGATATCTCGGTCGATCGCGTCCATTGCGCAATTATCCCCTATGGAATTGGCGCGCGTGGGGCTGGATTCGCAATCGCGTTGCGCGTAGATCGCCCTACCATTGCGGTTTGTAGAAAATTTGTGCGGAGTTTGTGAGAGGGAGGGCGGCAGTCATGGGACGCATCGTCGTCATCAGCACCGGCGGGACCATAGCCAGTCGCTGGCAGGGTTCCGGGTTCGCGGCCGACGCCGACGGGGCCGAGGTCATGGCTACCGCGCCGCTGCCCGAGGGCGTCACCGTTGAGGTCGTCGACCTTTTTAGCGTGAACAGTCCTCGGCTGACCACCGCTCACCAGCTGACTCTGCTGCGCACCGTGCACGAGGTGCTCGCCGACCCCGGTGTGGAGGGCGTCGTCGTCACGCACGGCACCGACACGCTGGAGGAGTCGGCGTTCTTCGTCGACCTGCACCACCACGACGCGCGGTCGGTCGTCTTCACCGGTTCGCAGCGGCCCATGGGGGCGGCGGACGGGGACGGGCCCGGCAATCTCTACGATGCCCTGCTGACCGCGGCCACCACGCGCGGGCTCGGTGTGCTCATCGCGTTCGCGGGGCGCGTGCACGCGGCCCGGGGCACGGTGAAGACGCAGGCGGTGGCGCTGGACGCCTTCGCCGACCCGTCGAAGGAACTGCTGGGGAAGGTCGGCTTCGGGAAGGTCACCGTGCTGCGGACCCCGGTGCGTCCCGAGCCGCTGCCGCTGCCCGCGATGCCGGAGGAGCCGGAAGGGCCGCCGCGGGTGGATGTCGTCATGCACCACGCGAGCGGGGACCCGGTGCTGCTGAACGCCGCGGTGGCGGCGGGGGCGCGGGGGATCGTGCTGGTCGGGACGGGTGCGGGGAACGCGACCCCGGAGATCGTGGACGCGGTCAGGGCCGCGATCGCGGCGGGCGTGCTGGTGGCGCTGACCACGCGGGTCGGGGCCGGGCCGGTGACGGAGATCTACACCCATGGGGGTGCGGTGGATCTGGTCGCGGCCGGGGCCGTGCCCACGGGGACTCTGCGGGCGCCTCAGGCGCGGATTGCCGTGCTGGCGGCGTTGCTCGCCGAGGGTGGGCCGGAGGATCGGTTGCGGGTGCTGCGGCAGGCGCTGGCCGCCGGTGGGCCGGTGCTGGTCGCCGCGTAGCCCTGGCCGGGCGGGCGGGCGGGTGCGGGGTGGGCCGCTGCGCG
>NZ_JBSGXB010000271.1:0-10611 GCF_053609185.1 Streptomyces sp. NPDC054956
GACCCCGCTCGGGTCCGCGGCCGCCGGCCGGGGGCCGTCCCCCCCGGCCGGACTTCATGGGATCAGGCCTGCGCGGAGAGACGCGCGAGGCGCTGGGCCTCTTCCCGGGTGGACACCGCGATGGCGTCCTCGTCCGCGAAGAGCAGTCGGTTGTTCTCGACGATCTGCTTGCCGTTGACGAACGAGGCCGTCACGGGGGCCGCGGCACCGAAGACCAGCGCGGTGACCGGGTCGGCGATCGAGGAGTGCAGGAAGGTGCTCAGGTTCCACAGCACCAGGTCGGCGCACTTGCCGACCTCGAGCGAACCGATGTTGTCGGCGCGGCCGAGGACCTGGGCGCCACCGTACGTACCGAGGCGCAGGGCCTGGCGCGCGTTGAGGGCGCGCTCGCGGTGGACCGGGTTCAGGCGGTTGATGAGGAGCGCGTTGCGCAGCTCGGTGTGCAGTTCGCCGGACTCGTTGGAGGCGGTGCCGTCCACGCCGAGGCCGACCGGGACACCGGCGGCCAGCATGTCCGGGACGCGGGCGATGCCGGCGGCCAGACGGGCGTTGGAGGACGGGCAGTGCGCGACACCCGTCTTGGTGCGGGCGAACGCGGCGATGTCGGAGTCGTTCATGTGGACGCTGTGCGCCATCCACACGTCCTCGCCGAGCCAGCCGGTCGACTCGAAGTAGTCGGTCGGGCCCATGCCGAACAGTTCCTTGCAGAACTGCTCTTCCTCGACGGTCTCCGAGCCGTGCGTGTGCATGCGCACACCCAGGCGGCGGGCCAGCTCGGCACCCTGCTTCAGCAGCTCGGTGGAGACCGAGAAGGGGGAGCACGGGGCGACGGCGACCTGGGTCATCGCGTCGAAGGAGGCGTCGTGGTACTTCTTCACGGTCGCCTCGGTGTCGGCGAGCGCACCCTCGAGGGTCTCGACGGCGTGGTCCGGCGGCAGGCCGCCGTCCTTCTCGCTGCGGTCCATCGAACCGCGGGCGAGGGTGAAGCGGACGCCCATCTCGGACGCGGCGCGGATGATCGAGCCGGAGAGGTCGCCGGAGCCCTTGGGGAACACGTAGTGGTGGTCCATGGCGGTGGTGACGCCGCCCTTGGCCATCGCGGCGAGGGAGCCCTGCGCGGCCGTGTACGTCATCTGCTCGTCGATGCGCGCCCACGTCGGGTACAGCGCGACGAGCCAGTTGAACAGGTTGTGGTCGGTGGCCAGACCACGGGTGATCCACTGGTAGAAGTGGTGGTGCGTGTTGACCAGACCCGGGGTGACGAGGTGACCCGTACCGTCGATGCGGCGGACCACATTGTCGAGGTTCTCGGGGGCCTTGCCCGCACCGATGGCCTCGATCTTGTTGCCGGCGACGACCACGTAGCCCGAGGCGTACTCGGTGTCGTTCGCGTCAACGGTTGCAATCGCACAGTTTTCGATGACGATGCGCTCTACGGCGCTGTCATTGGCTGCCGATGCTGCCATGGGACTTCCTCGTGCTTTCAGTGGCGGTGCGGGCACGGCAAAACCCAGGGGATTTGAGTGCCGGAGCCGGGGGCCTTGACAGCTGACAGTACTGCCGCCCCGTGTGTTGCGTCCGGGTGCCGATTCAGGAAGTTGAAGGGTGTCGCGCCGCCCCGGGGCCACTGCGGAGCCCCGGGACGCGCGTGCCGCATCAGAGGTTGGTCATGTCCACGGGGATACGGGCGTCGACGCCGTCGCGCAGGACCGTCGCCTCGATCAGACCGTACGGGCGGTCCGCGGCGAAGTACACCTCGTTGTCGTTCTTGAGGCCGAAGGGCTCGAGGTCGACGAGGAAGTGGTGCTTGTTCGGGAGCGAGAAGCGGACCTCGTCGATCTCCGAACGGTGGTTGATGATGCGCGAACCCATCTGGTACAGGGTCTGCTGCAGCGAGAGGGAGTAGGTCTCCGCGAAGGCCTGCAGCATGTGCTTGCGGGTCTCGGCGTAGGACTTCTCCCAGTTCGGCATCCGCTGGTCGTCGTCCGACCAGCTGAAGCGCCAACGGGCCGACACCTGGGTGGCGAGGATGCGGTCGTACGCTTCCTTCAGGGTCGTGTACTTGTCCTTCACGTAACCCCAGAACTCGGAGTTCGTGGAGTTCATGACGACGAGGTCCTTGAGGCCCGAGATGACCTCCCAGTTCTTGCCGTCGTACGTGATCTGGGTGACCCGGGTCTCGCCGCCGTTGCGGACGAAGGAGTGGTTCACCTCGTCGGAGCCGATGAACTTGGAGTTCGCGTCCGAGGTGGCGATCCGGGACCAGGAGTACTCCTCGATCCGGATGCGAGCCTTCTGGATCGGCTCCTGGCTGTTGACGAACCAACGCGCCAGGTGGATGCCGAACTGCTCGGCGGACTCGATGCCGTACTCCTTGGCGAACGCGTACACCGTGTTCTTGGTGGTGTCCGTCGGGAGGACGTTGGCGTTCGAGCCGGAGTAGTGGACGTCGTCCATGTCGCCGGACAGGGCGACCGAGACGTTCAGGTCCTTGATGTGGTGGGTGTCGCCGTCCCGCGTGATCTTGACAACGCGGTTCTCTGCTTTGCCGTACTGGTTCTGGCCCAGAATGGTGGCCATGCTAGCTCCCTCGGTAAACGGAGTAGCCGAACGGGTTGAGCAGCAGCGGTACGTGATAGTGCTCGCCGGGAGTGACCGCGAAGGTGATCGTCACTTCCGGGAAAAACGCACCGCTGTCCCTTACGCGGGGGGCGTCCTGCTGTGCCTCGGCGGCTTGCTTCTTGGAACTGTGCTTATTAAAGAAGTACGTCTCGGTCTCGAAGTCGAGACGCACGTGGGTGGTGCCCTCCGGCAGAGCCGGCAGGTCCTTGCAGCGCCCGTCCGCATCGGTGGCGGAGCCGCCCAGGGCCGCCCACTCGCCGTCGAGACCCGTGCGGGCCGACAGGGAGATCGCGACGCCCTCGGCGGGCTTTCCGATGCTGGTGTCCAGGATGTGCGTGGACACCGACGCGGTGGTCTCAGTGCTCATGCTCGGTCTTACTCTCCTTCTGCGGATTCCACGAGGCGGGTCAGCCGGATCCGGTTGATCTTGACGAGCTCGCCGCGAGCGATTTCCCGCTCCTGCTCCGGCGAGTTGCCGATCCGGACCTTGACCGCGTCCCGCATGAACTCACCGGTCGCACCGGTGGCGCAGATGAGGAAGACGTGGCCGAACTTCTCCTGGTACGCCAGGTTCAGTTCGAGGAGCTCGGTCTTGAGCTCCTCCGAGGCACCGGCCATGCCACGCTGCTCGCGGGCGGAGGTCGGGTCTCCCGGCTTCGGCCGGCCGATCGGCGCGTGGCCGCCCATCGCCTCGGCCAGGTCCTCCGCGGTGAGCTCGGCCATGGCGGCCTCGTTCGCGGAGAACAGGGTGTCGGCGCTGGTGAACGGGCGCTGGGCGAGCAGCTTGCTGCCCCATGCCGAGCTGGCGCACACCTCGTGCAGCTCGGCCGTGGCCGCGCTGTCGTCCAAGGCGTTGAACCGGGTGAGACCCGGGGTCGGACTCGAAGTCACGGTAGGCCTCCGTGGCCTGTTGTTGCTTTGACGGGCTGCGCATAGCTAACGCCCTCGACAACACGGCGTCAACACTTTGTTGAAACTTCCCGTACACAAAAGCCGCCGCCCGGGTGAATTGGGCGGCGGCTCGTCACCGTGGGTCAAGAACGCTTCACTCTTGGTTGGACTTTCCGGGCGCTTTGGCGGTGTTCGAGTCCCGGTTCAAATAGTTGTAGACCGTGAAACGGCTGACGCCCAGCGCACCCGCGACCGTCTCCACGCCGTGCCGCACGGAAAACGCGCCGCGCGCCTCGAGTATCCGGACGGTGTCCTGCTTGGTCTTCCGGTCGAGCTGGGACAACGGTACGCCGTGCCGGCGCTCCAGCGCCGCCAGGATGTGGTCCAGCGAGTCGGAGAGCTGCGGCAGCCGTACGGCCAGCAGGTCCCGGCCCTCCCAGGCCAGCACGACGTCATCGGGCTGGGCCAGGGCCGGGTCCATGAGCTCGCCGCCCATCGCGTCCACCAGCGGCTTGATCGCGGTGACGAACGGGTGGTCGAGGGGCTCGGTCATGGGGTCTCCTCCCCGATCACGTTGACCTGGAGCGAGACGCGCGTGGCTCCGGCCTCCAGTGAATCGCGCAGCAGCGCGGTGACCGCGGCCAGGACCTCGCCGGCATCCCCCTCGGCGGTGTTGCCGAACGGGCCGACATCCACCGCGTCCAGCTGGGCCTTCTGGATGACCTCGCGAGCGGCCACGGCATGGGCAGGGGCCTCTTCGAGATCGAAGGGCTCGGTCGTGAACTCCACTCTCAATCGCACGTCGCTCAAGCTACCCGGCAGTCCGGACTTTTCGGCAGTCGGTACTTGACAAGTGAGACACCGGGCTTGCAGTCTTCCATCAGGCAGAAACTAACTTCCGCAATACGGAAGGAGCGCACACCCCTCATGGGATACACGGACCAGCGCTTCGATGTAAATCTTTCGATCCTCTTCACGGAACTCCCGCTCCTGGAGCGTCCCGCGGCTGCCGCCGCAGCGGGCTTCACGGCGGTCGAGCTGTGGTGGCCCTGGATCGAGACCCCCACCCCCGCTCAGGAGGAGCTCGACGCCCTCAAGAAGGCTCTTGAGGACGCCGGCACCCAGCTGGTGGGCCTGAACTTCTACGCCGGCCAGCTGCCGGGTCCGGACCGCGGCGCGGTCTCGGTTCCCGGTGAGGAGTCGGAGCGCTTCAACGCCAACATCAACGTGGCGGCGGACTTCGCCGCCTCGGTCGGCTGCAAGGCGCTGAACGCCCTCTACGGCAACCGCGTCGAAGGCGTGGACCCGGCCGTTCAGGACGAGCTCGCCCTGAAGAACCTGGTCGTGGCCGCTCAGGCCGCCGACCGCGTCGGCGCGATCCTTCTGATCGAGACCCTCAACAAGCCCGAGTCGCCGCTCTACCCGCTGGTGAGCGCCCCGGCCGGCATCGAGGTAGTGGACAAGGTGAACGAGGCCACCGGCCTCGGGAACGCCAAGTTCCTGCTCGACCTGTACCACCTGGCGATGAACGATGAGGACCTCTCCGAGGTCATCGAAAAGTACGCCGCCAAGACCGGGCACGTCCAGATCGCGGACAAGCCGGGCCGAGGTGCCCCCGGCACCGGCGAGCTGCCCCTCGAAGAGCTGCTCGACCAGCTCCAGAAGGCCGGCTACCAGGGCTTTGTCGGTCTCGAGTACAAGGCCGCCGACGCCGCCGCCTCCTTCGAATGGCTGCCGGCCGAGGCCCGCGCCGCGAAGTAGGCGGAAAAAGTCCGGGCGAACAGCCAGGCAACTCACGAACTTTTCGTACAAAGCATTAAGAGAAGGACCCTCATCATGAGCAACCTCCCCAAGATCGCGTGGATCGGTCTCGGCATCATGGGCTCCCCCATGGCCGAGAACCTCCTGAAGGCCGGCTACTCGGTCACCGGCTTCACGCTGGAGCAGGACAAGCTGGACCGCCTGGCCGCGGCCGGTGGCTCCGCCGCCGGTTCGATCGCCGAGGCCGTCGCGGACGCCGACGTCATCATCACGATGGTGCCCGCCTCCCCGCAGGTCGAGGCCATCTCCTACGGTGAGAACGGCATCCTCGAGAACGCGAAGTCCGGCGCGCTGATCATCGACATGTCGTCGATCACCCCGCAGACCTCCATCGACCTGGCGAAGAACGCCGCCGCCAAGGGCATCCGCGTCATCGACGCCCCGGTGTCCGGTGGCGAGGCCGGTGCCATCGAGGCCGTCCTGTCGATCATGGTGGGTGGCGAGCAGGCCGACTTCGACGAGGCCCTCCCGGTCCTCGAGGCCCTCGGCAAGGTCATCGTCCTGTGCGGTCCGCACGGCTCCGGCCAGACGGTGAAGGCCGCCAACCAGCTCATCGTCGCGGTGAACATCCAGGCGTGCGCCGAGGCCGTCGTCTTCCTCGAGAAGTCGGGCGTGAACCTCGAAGCCGCTCTGGACGTGCTCAACGGCGGTCTGGCCGGCTCCACGGTCCTGACCCGCAAGAAGGCCAACTTCCTGAACCGCGACTTCAAGCCCGGTTTCCGGATCGACCTGCACCACAAGGACATGGGCATCGTCACCGACGCCGCCCGCAACGTCGGTGCGGCCCTGCCGGTCGGCGCGGTCGTCGCCCAGCTGGTCGCCTCGCTGCGCGCCCAGGGTGACGGCGGCCTGGACCACTCCGCGCTGCTGCGCGCGGTCGAGCGCCTCTCCGGCGCCCAGATCTGATCCCCCGCGGCCCGCTCGCCCGGGCCGCACCTCCCCCTCACGGGGGCCTGAGTTTCCGGATGGTGCCGGTGCTGACACCTGTCCTGTCGCGCCCAAGCGCCGGCACCGTCCGGATCACCTCTCCACTGTCTTTCTTTCTTTTCAACAAACTGTTGACGTGGCGTTCATGCCGAAATTAGGCTGTTCCGCATGACGGAAGACGATTTCCGTCAGCAGTTCCCCGTACGGAAGGTCACCATGTCGAAGCGCACGCTGACGACCGAGTCTGGCGCCCCGGTCGCCGACAACCAGAACTCCGCTACCGCCGGCGTCGGTGGCCCGCTCCTGGTCCAGGACCAGCAGCTCCTTGAGAAGCTCGCCCGCTTCAACCGCGAGCGCATCCCGGAGCGCGTGGTGCACGCCCGCGGTTCCGCGGCGTACGGCTACTTCGAGGTGACCGACGACGTCACCCCGTACACCAGCGCCGCGTTCCTGAACACGGTCGGCAAGAAGACCGAGACCTTCCTGCGGTTCTCCACCGTCGCCGACTCGCTGGGTGGCGCGGACGCCGTCCGCGACCCGCGCGGCTTCGCGCTGAAGTTCTACACCGAAGAGGGCAACTACGACCTCGTCGGCAACAACACCCCGGTGTTCTTCATCAAGGACCCGATCAAGTTCCCCGACTTCATCCACTCCCAGAAGCGCGACCCCTTCACGGGCAAGCAGGAGCCGGACAACGTCTGGGACTTCTGGGCGCACGCCCCCGAGGCGACGCACCAGATCACCTGGCTGATGGGTGACCGCGGTATCCCGGCGTCGTACCGTCACATGAACGGCTACGGCTCCCACACGTACCAGTGGACCAACGCCCAGGGCGAGGCCTTCTTCGTCAAGTACCACTTCAAGACGAACCAGGGCATCCGCTGCCTGTCGGGCGAGCAGGCCGCCGAGCTCGTCGGCTCGGACGCGAACTCGCACCAGACCGACCTGCTGCAGGCCATCGAGCGCGGTGTGAACCCCTCGTGGACCCTGTACGTGCAGATCATGCCCGCCGCCGAGGCCGCGGACTACCGCTTCAACCCGTTCGACCTCACCAAGGTGTGGCCGCACTCGGACTACCCGCTGCAGCGCGTGGGCCGCCTGGTCCTCGACCGCAACCCGGACAACGTCTTCGCCGAGGTCGAGCAGTCCGCCTTCTCCCCGAACAACTTCGTCCCGGGCATCACCGCCTCGCCGGACAAGATGCTCCAGGGCCGCCTCTTCGCGTACGCCGACGCCCAGCGCTACCGCCTCGGTGTGAACCACACCCTGCTGCCGGTCAACGCCCCCAAGGCGACGAAGGCCGACAACTACGGCCGCGACGGCGTCATGGCGCTGCGCAACGGCTCGCGCCACGACAAGAACTACGAGCCCAACTCGTACCAGGGTCCGGCCGAGACCGGTCTGGCGCTGGGCGCCCCGAAGGCCGTCTCCGGCTACACGGGCACCCACGAGGCCCCGGCCCACACCAAGGACGACGACTTCTTCCAGGCCGGTGAGCTCTACCGCCTGATGTCGGAGGCCGAGAAGCAGCGTCTGGTGGCGAACATCGCCGGCGGCCTGTCTCAGGTCACCCTCGAGGACGTCATCGAGAAGAACCTGGCTCACTTCCACGCCGCGGACGCCGACTACGGCAAGCGCGTCGAGGAGGCCGTTCGCGCCCTGCGCGACGCCTGAGCCGAACAGCTTCACCGGGAGCCTGACGGGAGGTCAGGTTCCGGGTGTTGAGCCCACACCGCGGACCCGGATGAGGGGTGGTACGCGGTGAGGGCAGGACGAGGACCGTGGCGAGCGTGCGAGCCAGTGCGGTGGTAATGGGTTCCGAGGCCCGTCTCTTGACCTGAGGGAGACGAAGCCGGAGTTCTCGTCGCCGCCCGCCACGGTCCCAGCCAAACCTTCTCCTCATGTACAGGGGCTACGCACAGAGCCCCCTGTACATGAGGAGGACAACCTCCCCCACCCTCTCCGCCCGGCGATGCGAACGTCCTGTCGCGCCAGCCTCGTACCGTCGGGCGGTAACACTCAAAGAGCCGAGTCACGGACGGTCCCGTGACTCGGCTCTTTGTCATGTCCGGCCCGCCGGAGCGACGGGTAGGGTCGGAGGGATCGGCGGTGATCCACTACGAGGGGGCAACAGGTGCTGCCAGAAGCGTTGTTGGCGTTGGCTGCGGCCGGTGGGACGGCGGTGGTCCAGGCCGCCGGTACGCAGGCCTGGGAGGGGCTCCGGGGGCAGGTGGCCTCGTGGTTCGGCCGCGGCGACACCGAGCGCGTGACGGGTGAACTGGTACGGCTGGACCGGAGCGCCTCCGAGCTCGCCGGTGCGGCGGGCACCAGGGAGGCCGGGCAGCTGGAACGTGCCCGCATCCGCCAGGAGGCCATGTGGCAGGCCCGCTTCGAGAGCCTGCTGGAGGGCCTCCCGGAGGATCTGCGCGAACGGGCTGCGGAGGAACTGCGCGCACTGCTGGACGCCCACGCGGCGCCCGGGGTCTCCGCGGGGGCCGCCGGTCTGGCCGTCGGCGGTGACGTGCACGTCCGGGCCGACCACGGCTCGATCGCCGCCGCGGTGATCAACGGGGGTGTCCAGCTGAGCCCCCCTCCCTCGCCGGCTCCGCGACAGGGCTGAGCGGACCGGCTGACGAAAGCCCCTTCTCCACCGGTTCCTTGCAGGGCACCGGCGCTCCTCACTCGTACAGCGTCCAGGCCGGCCCCCAGGGCATGGCGGTCGGCCGTGCGGACCACGTCTCCTACTACGCCGCCTCGCGCGCTCCCGCGTCCTGGCCGCTCCTGGTGGGCGTCGTCCCCGGCCCCGCGCGGTGCTTCCGGCGCCGGCCCGACCTCGACGAGCACTTCCTCCCGACCGGGGAGGCCGGCCCGGCCGGTGCGCAGCCCCTGCGCGGCGGTCTGCTGACCGGCACGGCGGGCACGGGCAAGACCCAGCAGGCCGCGCACCTCGCCCGCACGGCGTGGAGCGAGGGCCTCGTGGACCTGGTCGTGTGGGTCGACGCCGCCGACCGCGAGTCGGTCGTGGCCGGCTACGCCCAGGCCCTCGCCGAGATCACCGGCTCCGCCGCCCCCACCTCCACCGCCTCGCCGGAGGCGGCCGCGCGGTCGTTCCTCGCGTGGCTGGAGTCCGGCTCGCTCGAGCCGCGCCGACGGTGGCTGATCGTGCTGGACGACGTGGCCGACCCCGACGACGTACGCGGCCTGTGGCCTCCCGACCAGCCGCACGGCCTGACGCTCGTCACCACCCGGCGGCGCAACATCGCCCGGCCCGGAGCGGGCCGTCACGTGGTCCCCGTGGAGGGGTTCACCCCGGCCGAGGCCACGGCCTACCTCCGCGAGGTCCTGGGAGGTCTCGGCGACCGGCCCGAGGAGGCGTGGAGGCTGGCCGAGGAGCTGGGCCGGCTTCCGCTGGCGCTCTCCCAGGCGGCGGGCCACCTGCTCGGCCGGGGGCTCGACTGCGCCGGTTACCGCCGCCTGCTGAACCAGGACGGCGGGAGCCCGCTGTCGGAGCTCGTGCCCGGTCCGGGCGCACTGCCCGACGGCCAGGCCTTCGCCGTCCACGAGGCGTGGCTGCCGTCACTGGACCGGGCCGACCGGATGCCGGAGACCGCCGGGCTGGCCCGGCCCCTGATGGAGCTGGCCGCCCTGCTGCCGCCCGAGGGGGCTCCCGAGGCCGTCTTCACCGGCTCCGCCGCGAGGGAGCACCTGCGGCGGCAGCGCACTCAGCCGTCCGCCGACGGGGCCGGACCCCGCCCGGACGAAGTGGTGACGGCCCTGCGGGAGCTGGACCGCCTGGGCCTGGTCGGGCACGCGCCGCAGGACCCGTACCGCGCCGTGCGGGTGCATCCGGTCCTCCAGCGGGTGACCCGCGACGCGGTGCCCGGGCACCGGGCCGGCCGGCTCGCCTGGACCGTCGCCTCGGCACTGGTCGACGCCGCCGACCGGGGGCCGGACGACCCCGGCCTCGCCGAGGTCCTGGCCGCCTGCGCCGGCCGGCTGGGACGGCTCGCCGGCTCCGCCCTGTGGACCGACGCGCGCCGGGACGCCTCCACCGCCTCCCTGGACGCCCTCTTCGGGGGCGAGCCGCCGCTCGGCGCGCACCCGCTGTTCTTCCGGATCGGCGAGCTGCTGGGGGAAGCGGGCCTGCCGGAGGACGCCCTGGACCACTTCGAGCGGCTGGCGGACGAGGCCCTGCGCCGGCAGGGACCGCGGTCCTCCGTCCTGCACGGCGCCCGCGAACGCCTCGCCCACTGGCGGGGCGAGTCCGGCGACCCGGCCGGCGCGGCCGCGGCGTACGCGGACGTCCTGGCCGAGCAGATCCGCTCGTTCGGCCCCGGGCACGCACGCACC
>NZ_JBSGXB010000272.1:0-10591 GCF_053609185.1 Streptomyces sp. NPDC054956
GGGCTGGGGCTGCCCGGCGGGGCCGGGGTTGCCCCGGCGGGCCGGGTTTGCCCCGGCAAGGCTGGGGTTGCCCCGGTGAGGCTGGGTTTGCCCCAGCGGGCCGGGGTTACCCCAGCGGGCCGGGGTTGCCCCGGCGGGCTCGGCTGGTCAGTCCGTGAGGACCGAGAGGTTCTGGGTGGCCTTGGGGACCGAGACCGTCGAGTGGTCGTCCGAGAGGGTCTGGACCGTGAACATCGGGATGCCGTCGCGCGGGAGCATCAGCGTGCGGGCCGCATGGACCGGGCCGCCCGAGAGGGTCTCCACCGTGAGGGCGTAGGCGCCCTTGCCGCCCGCCGGGGCGAGGGTGACGTTCTGCGTGGTGCCCGCCTTGACCGTGACCTCCTGGGAGGCCGCTTCGCCGCCCTCCGTGCCCGGTGAGGCCGTCACCTTGACCTTCGCGTCGGATCCGGACGCGACCGTCAGGGAGAGCACCGTCGCGTCCTTGTCGGTGCGGTTGTCGGCGATGGTGGCCCGCGTGCCCACCGGGGCGGCCGCCTGGATGAAGCCGATGTCCTGCTTGGCGCCGCTGCCGCGGGCGATTCGTACCGCCGCGACCACCGGTACGGCCTCCTTGCCGTCGGCCGGGGCCAGGACGAGGGAGCCGGGTTCGCCGCGGGTGAGGTCCTTGAGGTCGGCGGTCGCGGTCATGCCCGCCTTGACGTGCAGCTGCTCGTTGCCCGCAGGGCTGATCGAGCCGTTCGGCCCGGCCAGCATGATCTTGAGGTCGGCGTCCTCCTCGCCGGGCGCGAAGACGACCAGCTTCACGGAGGTGGCGTCCGCCGGGATGCCGGGCAGCACCAGGGTGCCCGTGGGGTCGACGGAGGCGGGCAGCCAGTCGGAGCCGACGCCCTCCTCGCCCGACTGGGCGGTGGCCCCGACCCGGCCCGCGCGGGTGGTCACGTGCGCGGTGACGTCCGCGAGCTGCGCGCCGGGGGCCAGCGAGGACAGCGAGATGGCCTTGCTGGACTTGGGGTCGATCCGGATGTTCTCGCTGGTGCCCGGCTCGGCCTTGACCGCGCCGTCGGGGCCGAACAGCTTGATGTCCACCACGGCGGCCGTGTCGTCGGGGTTGGTGACGTGGACGTAGTCCTCGCGCCCCTTGGCGGTGCTCACGCCGGGGAACCAGAAGTCGGTGCCGGGCGCGGTGCAGCCGACGCCGAGGAGGCCGCGGGTGCGGCCGACCGAGACGACCGTGGTCTGCTGCGCGCTCCAGCCGGGGGCGAGGAATCCGTCGGCGGTGCCGGTCAGCGCGGGCGCCTCGGCTCCGGAGGCCTTGGCGCCGACGGGCTTGCCGGGCTCCTTGAGCTCCAGGACCGGCTTGGCGTCCTTGGTCGCGCCCAGCAGCCGGGCCGAGCCCTTGCCGCCGGCGGCGGCCCCGCCCGGGGTGATCGACGTGTACAGGGTGTCGGCGATGTCGGAGGTGCTGGGCGCGGGGCACACCAGCAGGGACCGCTCGACCGGCATCCGGGCCGCTTCCTTGCCGGCCGGGGCCGCCGCCGCGGGGGCGGCGGCGGGCGCGGTGAGGGCGGCGAGGCCGGTGACGGCGGCCAGCGCCGCCGTGACGGCGGCGAGCGTCATGGGTACGCGCTGCTTCACTGCTGGGGGCTCCCGTCCGGACGCGGGGCGTGCTGCCCGTCCTGCTGTCCGTCGTGCTGTGCGTAGGGCTCGTATGGCTCGTACGGCTCGTGCGAGGGCTGCGGTTGCACGTAGTACGGGTACGAGTAGGGCTGCTGCTCCTGGTACGGCTGCTGGTGCTGGTCGTACTCCTGCGGCTGCTCGTACGGGTACTCCGCGGCCTGCGGCTGCTGGTGCTGCGCGGGCCGGGCCGCCTCCTGGCCGCCGTAGGCGTAGCCGCCCTGGTCCCCGTAGGCCTGCTGGTAGGCGTAGGCGCCTTCCCCGTAGGCCTCCTCGGCGTACGCGTCCTGCCCGTACGGCTGCTGCGCCGGGATCTGCGCGTACGGGTCGGCGGCGACGGCCGCCTCCGCGGGGGCCTCGGCCTCCGCTTCGGCCTGCTCGCGCAGCCGGCGGGCGCGGCGGCCCTCTCCGGCCTCCTCGGCGGGCGCGGCCTCCTCCTCGGGCAGGTCGTCGTCGAGGCTGGTGCGGCGGCCGGGCAGGGCCATCACGAGCAGGACCAGTGCGAGCAGGCCCTGCGCCCAGTGCCAGGCGGTCCGGGTGAAGGCGTCCTCGTGGACGAGGTCGAGGCGGCCGCCGTCGGCGGGGAGCTCGAAGCCCTGGGCCCAGCCGTCCAGCGTCTTCGCCTTGAGGGGCTTGCCGTCGAGGGTGGCCTGCCAGCCGGGGGCGGCCTTGTCGGCGATGCGCAGGACGCGGCCCGCCTCGCCCGCCGGGATCTTGGTGTGGGCCTCGACGGGTCCGGAGGCGACGGGGATGGGAGCCTCGCCGGGCTTGGCGGGGACGATGACGGCGCGGGCGACCTGCCGGTCGACGCGCCACAGGGCGCTGCCTTCGAGCTTGCTGAGGCGGCTGAGTCCCGGGGTGGCGTCGAGGACGCGGCCGATCTGCGCCGGGGCACCGTCGCGGACCAGGACGTAGCGGATGGCGAAGCCGCCGAGCTGGTCGGTCTGGTCGGCGCCGGAGCCGGCGACGAGGCTGGAGACGACCTTGTCGAGCCGGGTGTCGCTGCCGGCCTGAGCGGCGAGTTCGGCGTCGCCCAGGCGGCCGCCGGAGCCCCGTACCAGGCCGTACGAGAGGGCGCCCGGCGAGGTGGCGCCGATGACGAGGGTGCGGGCCTGGTCGCGGGTGCCGCTCTCCTCGGCGACGAACGCGGGGACCTGGACGGGGTCGCGGCGCTCCAGCGGGCCGGCGGCTCCGCTGACCATCCAGGCGACGGCGCCGATCACCGGGCCGACGGCCGCGGCGAGCGCGATCAGGGCGGCGAGCGGCTGGCGCCAGCCGAAGCTGCGGGCGGCGACGCGGTCCTTGGCCCCGTCGGCTCCGATGACGGCGGCGGCCAGCAGGGCCAGTCCGTAGACGAGGGTGGCGGGGCCGGCCCACGCGCTGCGGTTGACCAGGACGGCGAGGACGAGCGCGGCGAGCGCGGCGGCCCAGGCGGTGCGGACGGCGAACTGCCGCTCGGTGCGCAGCAGTGCGCCCAGGGCGGCGAGGACGATGCCGATGAGGATCAGCCCGCCGGCGGTCCGGGGTCCGCCGGGGCTGATGCCGAGGAGGTCCAGGGCGCCGGCCGAGCCGGCCCCGTAGGTCAGTCCGGCCTCGTGCAGGAAGCGGGAGGGGTGCGTGAGCAGCCCGAGCGACCAGGGGGCGAGGACGAGGAGCGGGACGGCGAGCGTCGCGAGGAGCCTCGGTCCGTACGCCTTCCACTGCGCGCGGCGCCAGGCGAGCGCGGCGGCCCCGAGGACGGCGGCCAGCGGCCAGACGACGGGGGTGAAGGCGGTGGCCAGGGTGAGCAGGAGGGTGTGGGTCCAGGTGGCGCGCCAGCTGCCCTCGGTCCCCGCCGGGCCGCCGAACCCGAAGGCGGCGACGACGGAGCGGGCAATGAGCGGGAGCAGGATCGCGAGGACGGCGGTGCCGAGGCGGCCGCCGGCGAGGGCTCCGGTGACGGCGGGCAGGAAGGCGTAGGCGACGGCGGCCCAGGCGCGCAGCAGCCGGGATTCCACCAGCGGCCGGGAGGCGAAGTAGGCGGTGAGTCCGGCGAGCGGGACCGAGCAGACGAGCAGCAGGGTCAGGGCGGCGTTGGTGGAGCCGAGCAGGAGCGTGGAGAGGGCTCCCAGGACGGCGAGGTAGGGCGGTGCGCCGGTGGTGGAGCCGGTGCCGACGGGCTGCCAGTCGTCGGCGTAGGCGCGCCAGAGGTCGAGTCCGCCGTCGGGGGCGGGCAGCAGGGCGCCGCCCATCAGGGAGCCGCCGCCGAGCAGGGAGCGGCAGGCGATGACGGAGACGAGCAGGAGGAGGGCGAACAGGACGGGCGCGGGCTTGCGGGCGATCCGCTTGATCCGTGCGAACTGCTCGATGTGCAGGAAGTCGGCGTCTTCTCCGCCGGGGCCCGATTCGACGGCTCCGCCGTGCCGGCCCGCGTTGTTGTTCTCGGCGTCGCGGTCGGAGCCGAAGTAGCCGGCGAGCTGCTCGGCGTTGGCGCGCAGGGTGGCGCCGGGCGGCGGGAAGAGGTGGCGCAGTTCCCTGGCGGGGACGGCGGGGCGGCGTCTGGCCCTGCGGGCGGCGAGGACGCGGCCGGGGCGCAGCAGGGTGGCGAGGAGGCCGGTGATCTCGTCGACGGCCTGTCCGGGGGCCTTGCCGACGAGGTAGGCGAGGGTGCGCAGGACGGTGCCGACGAGGACGCGCAGCAGGACGTAGGGCAGGGCGCGGCCGGAGCTGTTGGCCAGCATCGTGTAGACGGCGCCGGCCTTGTCCACGCGGTGCGGGCTGGCGCTCGTACGGCCGGCGCAGTCGACGGTGCGGCGTTCGCGGGCGGAGGCCTCGGCGTGCCGCAGGACGGCGTCGGGGGCGATGAGGACGGAGTGGCCGGCGCTCTGGGCCCGCCAGCACAGGTCGACGTCGTCGCGCATGAGGGGCAGGCGCCGGTCGAAGCCGCCGAGGGCGTCGTAGACGTCGCGGCGCACGAGCATGCCGGCGGTGGAGACGGACAGGACGGGCTGGACCTGGTCGTGCTGGCCCTGGTCCTGTTCGCGGCGGTCGAGGCCGGTCCAGCGGCGGCCGCTGCGGGCGATGGTGACGCCGACTTCGAGGAGCTGCTTCTTGTCGTACCAGCCGCGCAGCTTGGGGCCGATGACGGCGGCGTCGGGGTTCTCGTCGGCGACGCGCAGCAGTTCGGCGAGGGCGTCGGGCTCGGGCGCGCAGTCGTCGTGGAGCAGCCAGAGCCACTGGACGGGTTCGCCGTGGGGCAGGTCGGGAAGGTCGTACGTGTCGTCGCGCCAGGTGCGGCTGACGGGATCCCAGCCGGAGGGGCGCTTGAGGTACGGGAGTTCCTCGGGGGTCAGGACCCCCGCGGTGCGGGCGGCTTCGTCGACGGCGGCGCCGAAGCCGGTTCGGCGGGCCAGGTGCAGGACGCGGTCCTCGCCCAGGGCCTCGCCGAGCAGGCGCGCGGAGTCGTCGGCGCTGCCGGTGTCGGCGGCGATGTGGTTCTGGGCGGGGCGTTCCTGGCCGAGGAGACCGGCGAGGGTCCGGGGCAGCCAGCGGGAGCCGTCGTGGGCGACGAGGACCGCGGTGACGACGTGCCGGGGGAACTCTGGTGCGGCGGCAGCCTGGTAGGAGGCGCTCGACTGGCTGTGCAGGGACATCGCGGTACGGGCCCTCCGGCCGGGGGTCCGGGGGTGGTGTGCCCTCGGAGGCTGCTGGACAGCGCCCCACACTAACGGCTGGGAACACACCGGTCCGCCTCCTGCGGGGAAGGTGCGGGAGGCGGACCGTTTGCTCTGCTCGTCGTGCCGTTCGTTGTACTGCGATTTGTGCCGCTGTGTGCACTTCGGGGTGCACGGGCGGTTATGCCGTCGGTTGTACCGCTCGATACGTCCCCGGATGCGGCGGCGGGTGGGCCGGCGGATATGTCGGGGGACGGGCCGTGGGCGCCGGTCGCCGCGCGCCGGGGGCGCTTCAGACGGCGGCCTTCTTCAGGCGTCGGCGCTCGCGCTCGGACAGGCCGCCCCAGATGCCGAATCGCTCGTCGTTGGCGAGGGCGTACTCGAGGCATTCGGAGCGTACTTCGCAGGCGAGGCAGACCTTCTTGGCCTCGCGGGTCGAGCCGCCCTTCTCGGGAAAGAAGGACTCGGGGTCGGTCTGGGCGCAGAGAGCTCGCTCCTGCCATCCGAGCTCTTCGTCCGCCTCCTCGACCAGCAGTTCCTGAACCAGCTCGGTCATGTGCGCCCCTCGCTCTGTCTGTGCGTCCCCGTGGTGTTGCCGTTACTCATCGCTACGTAACGACACGAGTGAAATTACAAGTGTGAGGCTCCAGCGCAGTCAAGCCGAGATCTGCTATTGGGCCCCTTATTCACTCTGCGGAACCAAGCCTATGCAGAAAGTGTTCATATCGCCAAAAATCGTGACACATGCCACAGGTATCACGCGCGCCACCCCCTCCCCCGTAGCCGACGCGTCACTCTGTGGTGGGGTTCCGATCCGGCCGAAGAAGCGGCGCAGATCACATTTCGGCCACAGGGCGACATCGCACGGCTTTGCGGGTTTGAGAGCGGCCGCAGTGGTGTGCGGCACGACTTGCAGCGCCACATCCCCTGGTACCGACTGCACAAACCTTTCTCCGGGCACGGTAACCGGATGAGGTGAAACTTTTCCACCAAATCGGACATTGGGTTGACAGTCCGGCCCTCGACCCGGTCTTCTTGTAGCCATGTCAGCGCCCTCAGCCGCCACTCGGACCCTCATTCGTGGGTTCCTGCGTGCTGTCCAGGTTCGCTGTTGCTGTTGCAGCTGTTGATGCCTCCGGAGCTCCGGCTCCTCTGAGCTCCAGCCGCGCCCCCCACAGCGACCGCCTGCACGACTGACATCCGTCGAGGAACCCCCCGATGAACAGCACCAACACCGGCACCCTGAACGCCACCCCCACCGCCGCCATCACCGCCGCGCCCGCTCCTGCGCCCGCTCCCGCGATGATCGAGAGCGACCTCCAGATCGCCGGCGACATCCTCTCCGTCCAGCACCTCCTGCAGCCGGCCCCCGAGCACCCGGCCACCGTCGCCGAGTTCGTGGGCCTCGCCCGCTCCATCGCCGCGAACCGCTCCGAGTGGGAGCACCTCGTCGAGTACGACGCCACCAGCCGCTGGTACCACCGGCTGCGCACCGGCCCCGGCTACGAGGTCTGGCTGCTCAGCTGGGTCCCCGGCCAGGGCAGCGGCCTCCACGACCACGGCGCCTCCTCCGGCGTGCTGACCGTCCTGGACGGCGAGCTCACCGAGCACACCGCCCGCGGCCCGCTCGCCCTCGGCGCCGGCTCCCAGCGGGTCTTCGCCCCCGGCTACGCCCACGAGGTCGTCAACGACACCCTCGACGGAGCGGTCAGCCTGCACGTGTACTTCCCCGGCCTGACCGAGATGCCGATGCACAACTGCTCCCCCGCCCGCACCGAGGCCCTCTCCGTCTGACCGAGGCCCTCTCCGTCTGACCGGGGCGCGGCCCCCGCTGGGCGGCCTGACAGACTGCGCTGCATGCGCATTGTTGTTCTGGCCGGCGGCATCGGCGGCGCCCGTTTCCTCCGCGGACTCAAGGCCGCGGTTCCCGACGCGGACATCACGGTCATCGGCAACACCGGTGACGACATTCACCTGTTCGGGCTCAAGGTGTGCCCCGATCTGGACACGGTGATGTACACCCTCGGCGGTGGCATCAACGAGGACCAGGGCTGGGGGCGTACCGACGAGTCCTTCACCGTCAAGGAGGAACTCGCGGCGTACGGGGTCGGACCCACCTGGTTCGGCCTCGGCGACCGCGACTTCGCCACCCACATCGTCCGTACCCAGATGCTCGGTGCGGGCTACCCGCTCAGTGCCGTCACCGAGGCCCTGTGCGAGCGCTGGCAGCCCGGCGTCCGGCTGCTCCCCATGTCCGACGACCGGGTCGAGACCCACGTCGCGATCACCGAGGCCGGCACCGGCCAGCGCAAGGTCATCCACTTCCAGGAGTACTGGGTCCGGATGCGTGCCGCGGTGGACGCCGAGGCCGTCGTCCCCGTGGGCGCCGAGCAGGCCAAGCCCGCCCCGGGGGTCCTGGAGGCCATCGCGGCCGCCGACGTGATCGTCTTCCCGCCCTCGAACCCGGTGGTCTCGGTCGGGACCATCCTCGCCGTGCCCGGGATCCGCGAGGCCGTGGCCGCCGCGGCGGCGCCCGTCGTGGGCCTCTCCCCGATCGTCGGGGGCGCGCCCGTGCGCGGCATGGCCGACAAGGTGCTCGCCGCCGTCGGCGTCGAGTCCACCGCCGCCGCCGTCGCCCGGCACTACGGCACCGAGCTGCTCGACGGCTGGCTCGTCGACACCGCCGACGCGGACGCCGTCGCCGAAGTGGAGGCCGCCGGCATCACCTGCCGGGCGGTGCCGCTGATGATGACCGACCTGGCCGCCACCGCCGCCATGGCCCGGGCCGCGCTGGAACTGGCGGAGGCCTCCCGGTGACCGCCCCGCGAGCGGCTTCGTACGAGGTACGGGCCGTCGGCGGGATTCCGGAGGTGCGGCCCGGCGACGACCTGGCGGCGCTGATCGCGGCCGCCGGACCGGCGCTGCGGGACGGCGACATCCTGCTCGTCACCTCGAAGATCGTCTCCAAGGCGGAGGGCCGGATCGTCCGCGCCGATTCGCGCGAGGCCGCGATAGACGCCGAGACCGTACGGGTCGTCGCGCGCCGGGGTCCGCTGCGGATCGTGGAGAACCGGCAGGGGCTGGTCATGGCGGCGGCGGGCGTCGACGCCTCGAACACCGCCGCGGGCACCGTCCTGCTGCTGCCCGAGGACCCCGACGCCTCGGCCGCCACGATCCGCGCGGGGCTGCGGGAGCTGCTGTCCGTGGACGTCGGCGTGATCGTGACGGACACCTTCGGGCGCCCCTGGCGCACCGGGCTCACGGACGTGGCCATCGGTTCGGCGGGCGTACGGGTCCTGGACGACCTGCGCGGCGGCACCGACGCCCACGGGAACCCGCTGAGCGCCACGATCGTCGCGACCGCCGACGAGCTGGCCGCCGCCGGCGACCTGGTCAAGGGCAAGGCCGAGGGCCTGCCGGTCGCGGTGGTGCGCGGGCTGGCGCACGTACTGGGCGAGGGCTCCTCGGCGGCGGACCTGGTGCGCTCGCCGGCCGACGACATGTTCCGGCTGGGCACCTCGGAAGCCGTACGGGAAGCCGTGACGCAGCGGCGCACCGTGCGGGCCTTCACGGCGGAGCCCGTCGACCCCGGCGCGGTCCGCCGCGCGGTGGCGGCGGCCGTGACGGCCCCGGCCCCGCACCACACGACTCCCTGGCGGTTCGTCCTGCTGGAGTCCGAGGGCGCGCGGCTGGAGCTGCTGGACGCGATGCGCGACGCGTGGATCGCCGACCTGCGGCGCGACGGCAAGTCCGAGGAGTCGGTGGCGAAGCGGGTCCGGCGGGGCGACGTACTGCGCGCCGCCCCGTACCTGGTGGTGCCGTGCCTGGTCACGGACGGGGCGCACGACTACGGGCACGCGCGGCGGGACGCGGCGGAGCGGGAGATGTTCGTCGTCTCCATGGGCGCGGGCGTACAGAACTTCCTGGTCGCGCTGGCCGGGGAACGGCTCGGATCGGCGTGGGTGTCCTCGACGATGTTCTGCCGGGACGTGGTGCGCAAGGTGCTCGGGCTGCCGGAAGACTGGGACCCGATGGGCGCGGTGGCCGTGGGCCACCCGGCGCTGGCCCCCGCGGAGCGGGCGGCGCGGGCGGCGGAGGACTTCATCGAGGTCCGCTGACCCTCCGGGGTGGGCCGGGCGCCTCTCAGAGCCGGCCGATGTCGCCCCGGGGCATCCGGGGAGTGCGGCGGGGCGGGGCGGCGCCGGCCAGGAGGATCAGGCGGGCCGCGCGGTGGCGCTGGCCGGCGTACGGGGCGAGGAGCTCCAGCATGGCGGCGTCGTCGGCGTCCCGGTCCCCGGCCAGGGCGAAGCCGACGATGCCCGGAAGGTGCAGGTCACCGGTGGTGACGGCGTCGGCCGCGCCGTTGCTGCGCTGGAGGGTCTCGGCGGAGGTCCACGGACCGATGCCGGGGATGGCCTCCAGGCGCGCGGTGGCGGCGGGCAGGTCCATGGCGGCGGCCTCTTCGAGGCGGGCGGCCACCCGGGCGGCGCGGACGATCGTCGCGGAGCGCTTGGAGTCGACGCCGGCCTTGTGCCAGTCCCAGGAGGGGATCATGGCCCAGGTGCGGGCGTCGGGCATGACGTAGAGGCCCTGGTCCGGGCCGGGGGCGGGCTCGCCGTACTGCCGTACGAGGCGGCGCCAGGCGCGGTAGGCCTCGTCGGTGGTGACCTTCTGTTCCAGGACCGTGGGGATCAGGGATTCCAGGACCAGGCCGGTACGCGTCAGGCGCAGGCCCGGGCGGCGGCGGTGGCTGGCGTGCAGGAGGCGGTGGCGGGGGACGAAGGCGGCGGGATCGTCGGTGGAGCCGAGCAGTTCGGGCAGCCGGTCGAGGATCCAGTCGGCGCCGGGGCCCCAGGCGTCTGCGGTCACCTCGCCGGTGTGCGGCGCGAGGCCGACGCGGAGGGTGGCGGGGCCGGCCGGGGTTCTGGTGGTTCGCCAGACCGTGCCGGGGGTGGTGCGGAAGGTGGGGTCGGCGGGGCCGCGTCTGAGGGGGCCGAGGGTGAGGCCCAGGTCCACCGGGCCGGGTGGGGTCCATGTCCGCCCGGTGGGGGTGGCTTCGGCGGCGCCGCCCGGGGCGGGGGGTGGGGGTACGGCGGTGCGGCCGCCGCGGATCGCCGTGCGGGTGAGGGGGTCGTAGCGGCCGGCCATGCCTTGAGCGTAGCCCTGCGGGGCTGTCCCCTACCCGCCCTTCCCCCGTTCCCCGGGCTCCGCCCGGACCCGAAAAGACCGCCTCAAACGCCGGCGGGGCTGGATTTGTCCAGCCC
>NZ_JBSGXB010000273.1:0-10511 GCF_053609185.1 Streptomyces sp. NPDC054956
GACGCGGAGGGTGTGCGTACCGTCCGGGTCAGCCGCCGGTGGCCGGGCGGGCCGCCGCGCCGCGCGAGGGGGCGCGGTCGGCGTGGGCCGGACGGCGGCTGCCGGCCGGGGTGGCGGGCGTCCGCTCGGACCGGATCAGGTGCGGGCGGACCAGGTGGGTGGCGGGGCGGGGCGCCGCCGGGTGGTGCGCGGCCGGCAGGGCCGGAGCCGCGACCGCAGCCGCCACCGGGGCCGGTGCGGGCTCCTGCGGCTCGGCCGGGCCGGCGGGCGCCGACGCGGTGCGCTGGAGGCGCCACTTGCCGCCCGCCGAGAGCAGCGGGACGAGCAGGCCGGTGAGGGGCTCGGGGACCTGCCCGGCCTCCACGAGGGACCGCAGCCGGGCGCGCACGTCGAACACGTACGCCTCGGCCTGGGCGATGAGCGGCTCGAACCACGGCAGGGCCAGCAGGACGAGCAGACCGGCGGACCAGCCGAGCAGGACATCGCTCACCCAGTGGGTGCCGAGGTAGACGGTGGTGGCGCCGACGCTCAGCGAGACCACGGCGGACACCACGGACAGCACCCGCCGGGTGACCACGGTGGAAGCCAGGTAGGCCAGGATTCCCCAGGTCACGACGGCGTTGGCGGTGTGGCCGGAGGGAAATATATCGCCGCCCGCGAAGAGCTCGGCGGAGCCGATCTGCGTCGCGTAGTGGGGGCCGAGCCGGCCGAGGCCGAGCTTCACGGCGCCGACGGTGATGTTGAGCAGCAGCAGCGCCACGCCGAGGGTGATCAGCGGGCGCAGGGTGTGCTGGCGCCAGGAGCGCCAGCCGAGCCAGGCGGCGACCATGACCGCGGTGGGTCCGCGCTGGCCCAGGACGACGAGGTAGTCGAGGAAGGCGTGCAGCTGCGGCCACTGCTCGTAGGGCCGGAAGAACATGACCTGCCAGTCGAGGCGGACGAGCCAGGAGGTGGTCAGGACCGCGACGACGATCGCGAGGTAGAAGGCGAGGGTCGCTCCGAGGAGCACGACGCGGTGCCGGCTCATCCGCGGTGTTTGCAGATGAGCCGGTCGCTCTGGTTCCCGGTCCAGCCGGGCGAACACCCGCTCCAGTCTGGGCAGGATTTGGTCGGTACGCACTCAATCGACGTTACCGCGCGCCGATGGGCAGCCCGGGCGAATCGCGGGCTTTGTGATGACCATGTGATGTGGAGTTGGTCTCACGCGGGACTTAATTCCCGGCATTCCGGCATTGGTTGGAGCTGCTCGGATGCTTGGTCCAGTCATTTCTTCGCATACTTAGCCGGAATTTATCTCCGCAGGTCATTTCCTTTGCCCGAACATGGAGTGGAATGATCCATTCCGTGATCTCCCTCTGTGAGGGTGCCCCTACGGCGGGCCCGAGCCGTTCAGCCAGAAGGCCCCGTACACCGCCGAGACGGCGGCCAGCGAGCCCACCACCGAGGCCGCCCGGCCCGTCCGCCATCCGGCCAGCGCCGCCGCCGGCGGGAACAGCAGCGGGAAGGCGGGCAGCAGCAGCCGGGGCTTGGAGCCGAAGTACCCCGACGCGCACAGCGCCAGCGCCACCACGATCCCGCAGTACACCAGCAGCGGCACGGGCTGGCGCCGCCGTACGCAGAGCACGTACAGCCACAGCACCAGCGCGACCCCCGCGATCAGCCCGAGCCCGGCGGGGAACGCCGGCGAGGCCAGCCGGGCCCCGATGAACCGGGCGAAGGCCCAGCCGCCGTCGAACCCGTTGCCCCAGCCGGCCTGGACGTCCAGGTAGCCGCTCGGGCCTCGGCCGGTGCGGGCGCCGACCCACAGCACGTAGCCCGCGGCGCCCAGCGGCGCCAGCAGGGCCCCGGCCGCCATCCGCCAGGAGCGCTCCCCGCGTCGCGCCGCGAGCAGGGCGCCCGCCCAGAGCGCCGCGACCACCGCCGCCCCGACCGGGCGGGTCAGCCCCGCCCCGGCGGCGAGCAGCCCGGCGACGGGCCAGTGCCCGCGCAGGACCCCGTACAGGCTCCAGACCGCGAGCGCGGTGAACAGCGACTCGCTGTAGGCCATCGACTGCACGATCGCGACGGGCAGCGCGGCCCAGAGCGCGACGGCGAGGATCCCGGCCCGGCGGCCGTGCAGCAGGTCGCCGACCGCGAAGATCCCCCAGGCAGCGGCGAGCCCGCCGAGCGCCGACACCACCAGTCCCGCGGAGCCGTATCCGAGCCCGGTGACGGCGGAGACGAGCCGCTCCAGCCAGGGCAGCAGGGGGAAGAAGGCCAGGTTGGAGTGGACGTCGCCGTTGGGCAGGGCGATCTCGTAGCCGTACCCCTCGGCGGCGATGCGGGCGTACCAGAGGGAGTCCCAGCGCGCCGAGAGCAGCGTGTGGGGACTGCTGCCGGCCGCCGCCCCCCACACCGCGAGCACGGCCAGCCCGAGCAGCCGGACCGCGACGAAGGCGGCCAGGGCGGGCGCGGCCCGCCGGAATCCAAGATCTTTCACGGGCATGATTATCGAGGGCGGGGCCGTGCCCGAGCGGGTGCGCGCGGCCGCGGACCATCGGGCACGGGCGTGCGGTACGCGGGTGCGCGGACGGGCCCGCACGCGCGCGAGGAGAAGGGGTGGCGTGAAACGAGTGGCGCACACCACAGCGCGGCCGGTGCCGGGATGAGAGCTTGACCACGTGTCGGACAGCCGAACTCGCGTACGCTGACCCTTCACTCGCGTGTCGACGCCGGACCCCGTAGGACGCCACCTTCCCCACCTCGTGGCTCGAAGACGCTGGTCCGCCGAGTGCGAGGGACCACCTGGGAGGTACATGCATGTCGGGGACGAACGTGGCCGGCGACCGGAACCCTTCCCCCTGGCAGCGACTGCGGCGACTCGGCGCGGCCTCCGGCGGGGCCAACCGCTGGGCCGTCCTGGCCGTCCTGTGCGTCAGCCTGGTGCTCGTCGCGCTCGACGCGACGATCCTGCACGTCGCCGTGCCCTCCGTCACCGAAGACCTGCGGCCCGGCCCCATGGAACTCCTGTGGATCGTCGACGCCTACCCGCTCGTGTGCGCCGCCCTGCTGATCCTCTTCGGCACCCTCGGTGACCGCGTCGGCCGGCGCCGCGTCCTGCTCCTCGGTTACGGGCTCTTCGGCGTGGCCTCGGCCGTCGCCGCCCTCGCCGACAACGCCCAGGTCCTCATCGCGGCCCGCGCCCTGCTCGGCGTCGGCGGCGCGATGATCATGCCGGCCACCCTGTCGATCCTGCGCCAGGTCTTCCCCGACCGGCGCGAGCGGGCCCTCGCCATCGGCATCTGGACCGCCGTCGCCGCCATCGGCGCGGCCGGCGGACCCGTCCTGGGCGGCTTCCTGGTCCAGCACTTCTGGTGGGGCTCGGTCTTCCTCATCAACATCCCGCTGATGATCCTGATCCTGCCGCTCGGCCGCTGGCTGCTGCCCGAGTCCAAGGGCTCCTCCGACGGGCCCTGGGACGTGCTCGGCGCGCTCATGGCCGCCGGCGGAGTGCTCGGCGCGGTCCTCGGCGTCAAGCGGATCGGCGCCGAGCGCCAGCTCGCCGATCCCGAGGCGCTGCTCCCGCTGCTGGCCGGTGCGGTCCTGCTGGTGCTCTTCGTCCGCCGGCAGAAGCGGCGCGCGCACCCGCTGATCGACATGCGGATGTTCTCGAGGCCGGCCTTCACCACCTCCGTGGGCTGCATCGTCCTGGCCATGCTGGCGCTGGTCGGGCTGGAGCTGATCGCCGTCCAGTACCTCCAGCTGGTGCTGCACCTGAGCCCGCTGGAGACCGGCCTGCGGCTGCTCCCGCTCACCTTCGCCGCGATGGCGGCGGGCGCGACCGGCTCGTACACGCTGGCCCGCAGCGGGCCCCGCAGGATGGTCTCGCTGGGCTTCGTGCTCACCGCGTTCGCGGTGCTGCTGCTGACCTTCATGGGCCAGCACGACCGGCCGGTGCTGCTGACGGCCGGCTTCATCCTGCTCGGCTTCGGACTGCAGACCACGCTGTTCGCGGCCTACGAGTCGATGCTGAGCGAGGCTCCGGCGGCCACGGCGGGAGGCGCGGCCTCGATAGGCGAGACCTCGTACCAGCTGGGCGCGGGGATGGGCATCGCCCTGCTCGGCAGCGTGATGAACGCGGCCTACGCCCCCGGGCTGGCCCGGGTGCCGGGGGTGAGCGCCGCCGAATCGGCGGGCGCCTCGCACTCGCTGGGCGAGGCCTACCAGATCGCGGCGCGGCTCGGCGGTCCCGCGGGGGACTCGCTGTACGCGGCGGCCCGGCACTCCTTCGTGCACGGGCTGCACGTGACGCTGGTCGTGAGCGCCGGGCTACTGTTCGCCGGCGCGGTGATGGCGCTGAAGCTGCCGCGGGTGATGGAGTGCGCCGATCCCGATCCCGATCCCGATCCGGAGGCCGGGGCCGAAGCGGCTGCCGTGGCTCCGGCCCCGGCTCCGGGCGGAACCGCACGGATTCCGGCCCAGACCACGGCCGACGCCGACCGCGACCCGGCGGTCGGCCACCCGGTCTGACCGGTCGGGCCCGGAGAGTCCCCTACCCGCCCTTCCACCGTTCCCGCCTCAATCGCCGGCGCGGCTCACTGCACGGCGCTCCGCGCCCGCGCTTCAGTCGCCGGCGGGGCCCGGGTGCACGGCGCTCCGCGTCCGCGGCTCAATTGTCGGCGGGGCTGACCGAGCCCCGCGCGGCGGGACGGTGCGGGGGCGGTCGGGGTGGACCCGGGGCGCCGGGGGCGACAAACTTGCAGCGCTAGGTTTCACCGTCCGGCCTGCCAGGAGGCGCTCCGTGTCCTTCGTTCCCACCGATCCGCTCGGCCTCGACGAGCTCCTCACCCCCGAGGACCTCGCCATCCGGGACACCGTCCGCGGCTGGGCCGCCGACCGCGTGCTGCCGCACATCGCCGAGTGGTACGAGAACGGCGAGCTGCCCGGCATCCGGGAGCTCGCCAAGGAGCTCGGAGCGATCGGCGCCCTCGGGATGTCGCTGGAGGGCTACGGCTGCGCCGGCGCCAGCGCGGTCCAGTACGGGCTCGCCTGCCTGGAGCTGGAGGCCGCCGACTCCGGCATCCGCTCGCTGGTCTCCGTACAGGGCTCCCTCGCGATGTACGCGATCTGGAAGTACGGCTCCGAGGAGCAGAAGCAGCGCTGGCTGCCCGGCATGGCCGCCGGCGAGCTCATCGGCTGCTTCGGACTGACCGAGCCGGACGTCGGCTCCGACCCGGGCGCGATGCGTACGCACGCCAAGCGCGAGGGCACCGACTGGGTGCTCAACGGGCGCAAGATGTGGATCACCAACGGCAGCGTCGCGGCCGTGGCCGTGGTGTGGGCGCAGACCGACGAGGGGATCCGCGGGTTCGCCGTACCCACGGACACCGCGGGCTTCTCCGCGCCGGAGATCAAGCACAAGTGGTCCCTGCGCGCCTCGGTCACCAGCGAGCTGGTCATGGACGACGTACGGCTGCCCGCGGACGCGGTGCTCCCCGGCGTCAGGGGCCTCAAGGGGCCGCTCGGCTGCCTGAGCCACGCGCGGTACGGGATCGTGTGGGGCTCGATGGGCGCGGCGCGCGCCAGCTTCGAGGCGGCGCTGGACTACTCGAAGACGCGCGAGCAGTTCGGCCGGCCGATCGGCGGGTTCCAGCTCACCCAGGCCAAGCTCGCGGACATGGCGCTCGAACTCCACAAGGGGATCCTGCTCGCCCACCACCTGGGCCGGCGCATGGACGCGGGCACCCTGCGGCCGGAGCAGATCAGTTTCGGCAAGCTCAACAACGTCCGCGAGGCCATCGAGATCTGTCGCACCGCGCGGACGATCCTCGGTGCCAACGGAATCTCCCTCGAGTACCCCGTCATGCGGCACGCCACCAACCTCGAATCGGTCCTCACCTACGAGGGCACCGTCGAGATGCACCAGCTGGTGCTGGGCAAGGCGCTCACCGGGCTCGACGCCTTCCGCTAGGCCGGGGAGGGCCGGGAAGACCGGAGACGGCCGGTGAGAGCCCTGCTCAGCTCTGGTTGAAGAAGTCGCGCGAGCGGCCGCCCGGCTCACCGCTGACGATCTGGGTGTCGGCCGGGGTCAGCAGGAAGACCCTGGTCGCCACCCGCTCGATCGAACCGCGCAGGCCGAAGGTCAGACCGGCCGCGAAGTCGACCACGCGCTTCGCGTCGCCCGGGTCCATCGAGGACAGGTTCACGATGACCGGGACACCGTCGCGGAACAGCTCGCCGATGCCCCGCGCGTCACGGAAACCGTCCGGCGTGACCGTCGCGATGCGGCGGCCCTGCTCGACGGCGGACTCCGACGCCACCTTGACGCGCGGGTCGGTGACCCACTGCTCGCCGGGGCCGACCACCGAACCCCCCTGCGGGGCCTCCGCGTAGTCGTCGTCGTAGTAACGCTCGTCGTCGCTGTCCTCGACGAGACCCAGCCAGGCACTCGCCTTGCGCACCGAACCCATGGACGCCTCCTTTCATCGCGGTCAGTCTGTCTTCTCTTCCGCGTCCCTATCGTCGTCCATGATGCTGACAACGCGCCAAGTGGATAGTCGCCGCGCAGGGGTTTCGTGACGGTACTGGTGCAGAACATCCGTTGCACGGTCAAGGATCCTGGCGCCTACCACTGCTGACTGAGTGAAAATACGACCAGTGCCGCCGTACGGGTGACCGAAGGGGACGTACGGGTGAAGCGGCGTGCTCGCTACGATGCCCGTCGAGCGCGCGTATGACACACGGGGGAGCACCATGTTCGGCATCGTCAGACCTTGCACGCACAGGCTGGGGGACCGGTTCAAAGCGGAGTGGATGGCCCATCTGTGCGGGCTGTGCCTGGCACTTCGGGGGGACCACGGCCAGTTCGCGAGGATCGTGACCAACTACGACGGGCTGCTCGTCTCCGTTCTGACGGATGCTCAGTCCGGACCGGCCGCGAGCGGCCGCCGCACCGCCGGGCCCTGTCCACTGCGCGGGATGCGCACGGCCTCGGTGGCCGAGGGGCAGGGGGCGAGGCTCGCCGCCGCCGTCTCGCTCGTACTGGCCTCCGCGAAGGTACGGGACCACGTGGCCGACCGGGACGGGCTGTTGGCCCGGGCACCGATCGCCCTCGCGGCGCGCCGGGTGGCCCGGGGCTGGGACCGGGCGGGCGCCCGCACCGGGGCCTCGCTCGGCTTCGACACGGCCGTGCTCGTCGACGCGGTGGACCGCCAGACGGGCATCGAGACCCTGGCCGGCCCGGGTACGCCGGTGCTCGTGGTGACCGAGCCGACCGAGACCGCGACGGCCGCCGCCTTCGCCCATACCGCGACCCTCGCGGGACGGCCAGGCAACGCCCCCGCGCTCGCCGAGGCGGGCCGCTACTTCGGCCGGCTCGCGCACCTGCTGGACGCCGTCGAGGACCAGGGCCGGGACGCGGCGTCGGGCGCCTGGAACCCGCTGACCGCCACCGGGACCTCCCGCGCCGAGGCGCGCAGGCTCTGCGACGACGCCCTCCAGGGCATCCGGCTGGCACTGCGCGAGGTGGAGTTCGCGGACGCGGGCCTCGCCCACCGGCTGCTCGTGCACGAGCTGCGCACCTCGGTGGACCGGGCCTTCGGGACCGCGGGCTGCGCCCACACCGTGACGGACTCCGTGGGCCAGGGAGGCTTCGGCCCGCCCCCGATGGACTTCGGCCCGCCGCCGCCCCCGCAGAAGCCGCGCCGCGGCCTGCTGGCGGGCTGCGCGGTGGCCCTCGGGCTGTTCTGCACCTGCCAGCTGTGCTGCGCGGAGCACGAGGGTCCGTGGTCCCGCGAGAAGAAGCAGCCGTGGTGCGACAACTGCGACTGCGGCGACTGCTGCGACGGCTGTGACTGCTGCGGCGACTGCGGGTGCGGGGACTGCTGCTGCTGTCCCTGTGACGGCTGCTGAGGGACCTTCAGCTCCGCGGCGGCCCGAATCCGGGGCCGCTCGGGGCCACTCGGGCCCCTCTCCGGGTCCACTCGGGCTCCTCCGCGGCTCCGTGCGGCCCCGGACGGCGTACCGGGCGGTTTCCGGCGGGGCCCGTGTGGAAGGGTTGAGCGGCATGAGCGCTGACGCAGACGACGCCGACGATCCGGCCACCGCCTGGAAGCGGTGGCACGAACACCGCCTGGACACGGTGTCCGCCCCCTACGGCCCCCTTTCGCTGACCGCCACCCACTGGCTCGCCGATTACCCGGAAGGTCGAGTTCCGGCCGTTCCGGGCCGCTGGCTCGTCACCGGCGGCGGGGTGTCCCTGACGGCTTCCGCGGGCGACGGGATCAGCCTGGACGGCAAGCCCTTCGCGGGCGGCGCCGTACTCGCCGCCGACGAGGCCCCGCCCTCGCACTCCCGGATCGCCGTCGGGGACGTACGGCTCGTCGTGCTCCGGCGCGAGGGTCAGTGGGCGCTGCGCGTCTTCGACCCCGCGGCCCCGGGCCGGGTGGCGTTCACGGGCGTGGAGGCGGACCCGTACGACCCCGCGTACGCGGTGCCCGGGCACTTCCGCGCCTACGGCGAGGAGCGGACCGTCCTGGTGGAGAACGCCGACGGCCGTTCGCGCGGGCTCGCCCTCGGCGGTGAGCTGAGCTTCGAGTTCGACGGCGAACGCCACGCCCTCCAGGTGGCCGTGGACGAGGACGACGGCAGTCTCTGGGCCGTCGTCGGCGATGCCACGAGCGGCCGTTCCAGCTACCGTTTCCGCTTCCTCAGGCCCGGCACTCCGGCGGCCGACGGCTCGATCACCGTGGACCTCAACCGGGTCCAGCTGCCGCCGTGCGCCTTCGCGGACCACTTCGTGTGCCCGTTCCCGCCGCCCGGGAACACGCTGCCCTTCGCGATCGCGGCGGGCGAAAGGCGGCTGAAAGGCGCCCTTGCTGCCGCCATCTGACGCCAGCACACTCCCGACAGCGTCTCTCGGGGCTTGTCAGGGGCACGTCGAACGGCCTGGTGCCGTTCGTGCCCCCGGCCGCCCTCCACGGGCTCCGGCACCCCACTTCGGCCGGGCCCCCGATCCCCTCCGGGAGGACGACAAGTGAGGATCACCAGCATCATCCGCTCCAGGCTCTTCGCCGTGGCCACGGGCATGGCCGCCGTGGCCGCCCTCGCCGCCCCCAGCACGGCGCACGCCGACGGCGGCTTCAGCGCCGACCGGCTCGCCACCGTCGGCGCCTCGGTCCTGCGCGCCGACGTCGCCGGCACCGCCTGGCACACCGACCCCGCCACCGGGACCCTCGTGGTGACCGCGGACTCCACGGTCACGGACTCCGCGATCGCCCGGATCCGCCGCGAGGCCGGAGCCGACGCGGGCGCGCTGCGCATCGAGCGGACCCCCGGCAAGCTGACCAAACTGCTCTCCGGCGGCGATGCCATCTACGCCTCCAGCTGGCGCTGCTCGCTCGGCTTCAACGTGCGCAGCGGCAGCACCTACTACATCCTGACCGCCGGCCACTGCACCGACGGCGCGGGCACCTGGTGGAGCAACTCCTCGCACACCACCGTCATCGGGTCCACGGTTGGCTCCAGCTTCCCGACCAACGACTACGGCCTCATCAAGTACGCGAGCAACTCCCCGGTGCCGCCCGGCACCGTCGGGAGCCAGGACATCACCAGCGCCGTCAACGCCACCGTCGGCATGTCCGTGAAGCGGCGGGGCTCCACCACCGGCATCCACAGCGGATCGGTGACCGGCCTCAACGCCACCGTCAACTACGGCGGCGGCGACATCGTCTACGGGATGATCAAGACCAACGTCTGCGCCGAGCCCGGCGACAGCGGAGGCCCGCTCTACTCCGGCACCCGCGCGGTCGGCCTCACCTCGGGCGGCAGCGGCAACTGCTCCTCGGGCGGCACCACGTACTTCCAGCCGGTCGTGGAGGCGCTCAACGCGTACGGGGTCAGCGTGTACTAGACCCGTAGACCCATGCGCCCCCGTCGTACCCCTGGACGTCCTCCCGCCTTCTGGGAGGATGTCCAGGGCGTCCATGGGGGAGGTTTCTACGTGAAACGAATCGGTGTGACCGGCCACCGGTCGATTCCGGACGAGGTGCTCGGACACGTGGAGGAGGGCCTGCGGGCCGTGCTGAGGAGCCACGAGGGGCCCCTGGAGGCGCTCTCCAGCCTCGCGGACGGAGCCGACCAGCTCTTCGCCGCCATCGCGCTGGAATGCGGCGCGGACCTCACGGTGGTCATCCCCAGCGGGGACTACGAGGAGGGGTTCGAGGGCGCGGAGGCCCTGGACCGCTACCTCGGGCTCAAACGCCGGGCCACCCAGGAGGTCCGGATGGACTTCGCCCGCTCCACCGACGAGGCCTACTACGCGGCCGGCACCTACATCGCCGACTCCTGCGACCGCCTCGTCGCCGTCTGGGACGGGCTGCCGGCCCGCGGGCACGGCGGAACCGCCGAGATCGTCGCCTACGCCCGCACGCTCGGGAAGCCGGTCACCGTGATCTGGCGCGAGGGCGTGGCCCGGGACTGAGCGCGCGGCCCGGGACGGAGCACGGCCCCGGTCCGGGCGCGCCGCCCGGACC
>NZ_JBSGXB010000274.1:0-10460 GCF_053609185.1 Streptomyces sp. NPDC054956
GGGATAAGGGGACTCCCGCTGGGCCGGACGGGCCAGTCGCGGGGCCCCTCCACTCGGAGGAGGGGCCCCGCCGTCTGGTAACAGTGGGTCACATGCTGCCCTCCCACATGATGTTGAGCTGCCTGCTGGGCGCCGCGCTGCTCGCTCCCGTCCCCCTCGGGACCGGGGACGCCACCGCCGGGGACGCCACCGCCGGGAACCCCGGCGCCGGGGCCACCGCCGACGCCGGCCGTACGGTCGACTACCGCGGGCTGCGGCTCACCGTCCCCGCCGGCTGGCGCGTCGTCCACCTCGACCGGAACCCCGAGGCCTGCCTGCGCCTCGACCTGCCCACGCTCTACCTCGGGCCCGCCGGCACCCAGGGCGAATGCGGGGCCGCCCGCGCGGCCGCCCCCCGCGCCGACACCCTGCACCTGGAACCCCTCGAAGGGGCCCCGCCGCGCGCCGACATCCCGACCGTCGGCGGGGACGAGGGCGACCCCCTGCCCAAGGTCCGGGGCGACAGCAACGAGCTCCGCTACACCCTGCGCCGCGCCGGGCTGATGGCCACCGTCTCCTACGGGACCACGCCCGAGGCCGTGCGCGCGGTGCTCACCCGGGCCCGCTCCCTCGAACCCGCGGCCGCCCCCGGTCCCGTTCCCGTCGTCCCCGTCGGTGTCATCGGCGGTCCCCGGGCCACTGCCCAGGAGCCGTTCACCGGCGAGGGGTTCGACGCCTGCACGGCCCCGTCCCAGCGGACCATGGACGCCTGGCGGGCCGACTCGCCGTTCGGCGCCGTCGGCGTCTACATCGGCGGCCGCGCCCGTGCCTGCGCGCAGCCGCAGCTCACCGCGGGATGGGTGAACCGGCAGGCCGCGGCGGGCTGGCACCTGATGCCGATCTGGGTCGGACCCCAGCCCTGGAGCAGCTCCGCCACGGGGCTCTCCACCGATCCCTCGGAGGCCAACGAGCAGGGCCGGGCGGAGGCCGAGGGCGCGGCCCACGCCGCCGCGGCACTGGGGCTGGCCGAGGGCACGGTCCTCTACAACGACCTGGAGAACTACACGGACCGGGCCACCTGGGACGCCCCGGTCGTCGCCTACCTCACCGCCTGGACGGTCCGGCTGCACGAACTGGGCTACGGGGCGGCCGCCTACGTCTCGGCGAGCTCCGGGGCCAAGGCGCTGAGCGCCCACTACGCCCAGGCCCCGGACTCCATGCCCGACGTGCTGTGGGTGGCCCGCTGGAACGGATCGGCCTCCGTCACCGACGCCGACCTGGGGCTGCCCGCCGGCACGGGCCAGTGGGCGGGGGCGCGCCGGGCCCACCAGTTCCGGGGGGACCACGACGCCACGTACGGGGACGTGACCCTCAACATCGACCGGAGCTGGCTGGAGGTCGGGGACCAGGCCCCGAAGGCCGCCGGCCAGACCCCGGGCAAGACCCCGAAGGCCCCGGGCAAGGGTCCGAAGGCTCCGGGCAAGACCGCGAAGGCGCCGTCGAAGAGCCCGGCCAAGGCCTCGTCCAAGAGCCCGGCCAGGAGCCCGGCCCCTGCCAAGGCCCCGGCCGTGACCCCGAAGGCCTCGGCCAGGGCCTGAGCGGTCCCGGTTCAGCCGCCCGCGGGCTCCTCGCGGACCGGCTCGTCGTCGTTGCCCCGGCGCAGGGTGCGCAGGCCCTGCGCCGGGGTCCACGTACGCACCACGAGGTCGTCGCCCTCGACGCCGACGTGGACGACCTCCGTCAGCTCGGCGCGGAACAGGTCGAAGGGGTGCGGGGTGTCGTTCTCCTCGGCCTCCTCCGCGTACCGGTGGAGCTCGGGCTGCTCCACGATCTCCACCGCCCGCCCGGAGATCCGTACGTCCCCGTCCGGCATGGTCTCGCCCTCGCCCGGGTTGGTGTGCAGGGCGAAGCGCGGGTCGCGCCGCAGGTCCTTGCCCTTCATCGAGCCCGGCATCATGCCCAGCCACAGCTCGCCGCCGCGGATTTCGACGTTCAGCCCGGTCGCGCGGGGGGAGCCGTCCTTGCGCAGGGTCGCGAGGATGTGGTGCGGGAACTGTGCGAAGCGGGCCCGGACGGCCGCAGCGAAGTCCGGTTCCGCCTTCTCGAAAGCGGCCCAGTTGTTCGTCGTCATGCGTCCATCAAAGCGCGAGGGGCCGGTGGGTGCCGCTCAGGCGCGCACGATGCCCGCCGCGCGGGCGGCGGCCAGCCACGCCGGGAACTCCCCGACCAGACGGTCGTAGAGCTGGGCGTCCGGGACCGTCCGGGGGTCGGGGCCGGCGTGGAAGTAGCCCGCGTTGTCCACCACCCGCTTGCCCGGGACGGGCAGTTCGTCCAGCCGCCGCAGGAAGTCGAACTGGGAGCTGCGCGTGTTCCCGAAGCCGACGAACTGCCAGAAGAGCGGCAGCGTCGCGGCCTTGCACAGGTACTTCTCCGCGGCGAGCTTGTTGATCGGACCGCCGTCGGTCTGGAAGACGACGAGCGCGGGGGCGGTCGAGCCCGAGTCCAGGTAGTGGTCGATCACCGCGTCCATCGCCGCGTGGTACGAGGTCTTGCCCATGTGGCCGAGCCCGGCCGCGATCGCGGTGACCCGCCCCTCGTGTCCGGAGAGGGAGATCTCCTCCAGCGCGTCGACCTCGGTGGAGAAGAACACGACGGGCACCCGTCCGTCCTCGTCCCCCAGGTGCGCCGACAGCCCCAGCACCTGGTCGGCCAGGGCCTGCACGCTGCCGTCCTCGTAGTACGGACGCATCGATCCGGAGTAGTCGAGCACCAGGTAGACCGCGGCGCGTCCGCCCTCCAGACCGTGCTTGCGGAGCGAGACCCCGGCGCTCTTGTAGAGGCTCACCAGCGCAGGAGCGGTCTGTTCGATCTTCCGGAGGTCCATCGCGCTGCCCGTCATGGGCCCGAGGGTACGGCAGCCCCCGCCGGTCCGCCGGTCGTCAGGCCGGGAGGAACCCGAGCCGGGCCGCCAGCCGTTCGCGGTGCCCGGCGGGGGAGCCGAACAGCAGTGCCGAACCGTGCGCCCGCTTGAAGAACTCGTGTGCCTGGTGCTCCCAGGTGATGCCGATCCCGCCGTGCAGCTGGATCATCTCGCCCGCCACGTACGAGAACGCCTCCGAGCAGGCCGACTTGGCCGCGGCGGCCAGGGCCGGCGGGGCGTCCTCGGCGGCCGCCGCGAGGGCGAGGGAGCGGGCTCCCTCCACGGCGGTGTACATGTCGGCCAGCCGGTGCTTGACCGCCTGGAACGAGCCGATGGGCCGCCCGAACTGCACCCGCTCCTTCGCGTACCGCACGGTCGTCTCCAGGGCCCGCGCCGCCGCCCCCGCCTGCTCGGCGGCGAGCGCCGTGCACGCCCAGTCCCGGACCCGGTCGAGCACCGCGGCGCCGTCGGAGGAGAGCAGCCGGGCCGGGGTCCGGTCCAGTTCCAGCTCCGCGAGCGGGCGGGTCCGGTCCATCGTGGAGCGTACGGTGAAGGCCGCCGGCGGGGCGGTGAGTTCGAAGAGCCCGAGCCGGTCGTCGGGGGTCCGCGCGAAGGCGAGCAACAGCGAGGGCTCCGCGGGCCCGCCGAGCACGTACCGCTTGGAGCCGCCGATCAGCCAGCCGGCGGCGCCGGACCCGGACGGCTCCGCCCTCTCGGCCCGCGTCCGCAAGGCCGGGGCCTCCCAGCCGCCCTCCTCGGCCCAGGCCAGCGCCCCCACGGCCGACCCGTCCGCCAGCCCGGGCAGGTGCCGCGCGCACGCGTCGCGGTCCCCGGACTCCAGCAGCGCCCGTACGGTCAGCACCGCCGATCCCAGGTACGGTACGGGGCTCAGCGCGCGCCCCAGCTCCGCCATGACCACGGCGACTTCGGCGCTCCCGCAGCCCAGACCTCCGTATTCCTCGGGCACCGCCAGCGCGGCCGCGCCCACCTGGGCCGTCAGCGGGGCCCAGGCCGCGTGGCCGGGACGGCGCGCGAGCACCGCCCGTACGGCGTCGCGCAGTTCCTCGTGCTCGGCGGTCGGCTCCAGCGTCCTCACGTGGACTCCCCCCGGGCCGCGCGCCGCAGCTCCGTCTTGAGCAGCTTGCCGCCCGCGTTGCGCGGGAGCGCCTCGACCCGGGTGAACCTGCGCGGCACCTTGAAGTTGGCCAGCCGCTCCCGGGCCCAGGCGGTCAGCTCCTCGGGGGCGACCGGCCCGGTGGTGACGACGTAGGCCACCCCGACCTCGCCGAGCCGCTCGTCGGGGGCACCGACGACGGCGGCGTCGGTGATGGCGGGGTGGGTCAGCAGCACGTTCTCCACCTCCGCCGGATAGGCGTTGAAGCCGCCGACCACGTACATGTCCTTGAGCCGGTCGGTGATGGAGAGGTAGCCGCGCCCGTCCAGGACCCCGATGTCCCCGGTGCGCAGCCAGCCGCCCGGCAGCACGGCCTCGGCGGTGCTCGCCGGATCGTCCAGGTAGCCGGGGGTGACGTGGTAGCCGCGGACCTGCACCTCGCCCGCCTCCCCGGCGGCCAGCACCGCGCCGAGCGGGTCGGTGATCCGCACCTCGGTGCCGGGCAGCGGCAGCCCGACGGTGGTGGCGAGCGTCTCGGCGTCGGCGTCGGTGGGGCAGACGGAGACGACCCCGCCCGACTCGGTGAGCCCGTACGCCGTGAACACCTCGGGCGCGCCCAGCTCGGCGCGGATCTCCTCCACGAGGGAGGTGGGCACGGAGGCGGCCCCGGTGCCGGCCAGGCGCAGGGCGGTCAGGTCGTACGAGGTGCGGTGCGGGTGGCGGAGCAGGCCGTGGAAGACGGTCGGCGGACCCATCAGACACGTGACGCGCTCGGCAGCCATGCGCGCGAGGACCCGGTCGGTGTCGTAGACGGCCTCGGGGAGCATGGCGGCCCCGCGCAGCAGGCAGGCGAGCACGCCGGCCTTGTAGCCGAAGGTGTGGAAGAACGGGTTGACCAGCAGGTACCGGTCGCCGGGGCGCAGGCCGACGAGGCCGGACCAGGAGGCGTAGAGCCGGACGGTCTGACCGTGGGTAGTCATGACCCCCTTGGGGCGGCCGGTGGTGCCGGAGGTGTAGAGGATGTCGCTGAGGTCCTCGGGGCGTACGGCGGCCGCGCGCGCGGCCCGCTCCTCCTCGGAGACGGACCCGCCGGCCCGGAGGTACGCCGCCCAGCCGGTGGTGGCGGTGGGGGTGCCGTCGCCGGGGGCGTGGTCGCCCTCGTCCCCGCCGCGCAGGATCACCGTGGAGGCGAGCGCCCCCAGGTCCTCGCCGGAGGCGTGCAGGTCGCGGGCGTAGTCGGTGCCGAGGAAGCCGCGCTCGGTGAAGAGCGCGCGGGCGCCGCTGCGCCGGATGATGTCGGCCGCCTCGGCGGGCTTGTAGCGGGTGTTGACGGGGACGAGCACGGCCCCGACGCCGACCGCGCCGAGGGCGGCGGTGATCCAGCGGCGGCTGTTGGGGGCCCAGATCGCGACCCGGTCCCCGGGCCGGATGCCGTGGGCGACGGCGGCGCGGGCGGCCGCGCCGATCTCGGCGGCGAGCCGGGTGAAGGTCCAGCGGACCTCTCCGTCGGCGAGCGCCTCGGCCTCCCCGTACGCGGCGGCGGCGTACTCGGGGAGCCGGGCGAGCGTGGCGGGCGGCTGCGGCGGGGGCGGTGTTGGCATCGGACCCTCCCTACTTGACGAGCGAGCGTGGGCGGTATCCAATCACAGGTGTTTCGGTTAGGCATATACCTAGTAGGAATAATCAGAGGAGGTTCTCATGTCCGACATGAAGTCGGTCCTGTCCAGCTTCTGCACCGGCGTCGCCGTCGTCACGGCGCGCGAAGCCGACGGCCGTCCCGTCGCGATGGCCGTGCAGTCCTTCTCGTCCGTGTCCCTGGATCCGCCGCTGGTCTGCTTCTGCCCGGCCCGCACGTCCACCACCTGGCCGAAGATCCAGGCCGCCGGCGCCTTCGCCGTCAACATCCTGGCCGCCGACCAGGAGGACCTGTGCCGCCGGTTCGCCGTCACCGGGGGCGACAAGTTCGCCGGCGTCCCCTGGCGGGCGGCCGGCAACGGCGCGCCCCTGCTGGAGGGGGTGCTCGCCACCGTCGCATGCGATCTGGAGGCGGTCCTGGACGGCGGCGACCACGCGATCGCCCTGGGCAGGGTCACCGCCCTGACGGCGCACCGCGAAGGCGCGCCGCTGCTCTACTTCCGGCGCACCTACGGGCGCTTGCCGGATGCGCCGGGCGCCCCGGATGCGCCGGGCGTACTGGGCTCGCCGGATCCGTCCGCCAGCGCCTCGATGTCCTCCAGCATGGCGGCCGCGAGGTCGCGCTCGGAGGCGTAGTACCGCTCCGCCCACTTGAGGGTGAGCGCCGGATACGCCCACGAGGCCTCGTCCTTGGCGCCGTCCGCGTCGGCCACCGCGCGCCGGCGCATCTTCTCCGCGAACTCCTGGTGCTGTACGAGGACTTCGCGCATCTGCTCGGGCTCCAGCAGGTGGCCGAGCCACAGGCGCAGCATCGGCCCGTGCTTGAGCACCGGCGGGTCGACGGGTGCCTCGCGCGCCCATCGCCGTACGGCCGTCATGCCCTCGTCGGTGATCCGGTACACCCGCTTGTCGCGGGTGCCGGTCTCCTGGGCGACCATCCGCGAGGAGGCGTACCCGGCCTTCTCCAGCCGCTTGAGCTCGCTGTAGATCTGGCTGAAGGACGGACTCCAGTAGAAGAAGCGCAGCGACCAGTCCGACCACTTCTTCAGGTCGTAGCCGGAGAGCTCCTCTCCGAAGGAGAGCAGCCCGAGCACCGCCCAGCTGGTCGCGGGGAGCGCACGCTCGTTCGTCTCGTCTGCCGCCTGATCTGCCACGCAGCGCAGTCTACGACCGGTCTTCGCAGTGACCCTTCCCCCGGTGAGTTATGACTGCTAGAAGTATTCCTATTCGAAATACATCGTTCACATGCCGTGCCCCGCGCACGGCCGGGAGGTGCACCGTGAAGTTCTCGATGATCTTCGAGGCCCAGCTCGTCGACCCGACCCCCGAACGCGAACGCCAGGTCATCCACGACTGCGTGGAACAGGCGGTGTTCGCCGAGGAGATGGGCTTCGACCGGATCTGGGCCGTCGAGCACCACGCCCTCACCCAGTACGCCCACATGAGCGCCTCCGAGATCTTCCTGACCTGGGTCGCCGCCCGCACCCGCAGGATCCGCATCGGCCACGGCGTCGTCACCATGCCCTTCGGCTACCAGCACCCCGTACGCGTCGCCGAACGCGCCGCCATGCTCGACGTGCTCTCCGGGGGCCGCGTCGACATCGGCGCCGGACGCGGGGCCACCCGCCAGGAGATGTCCATGTACGGGGTCAGGCCCGAGGACACCTACCCGCAGATGGAGGAGGCGCTGCGGATCTTCTCCTCCGCCTGGCGAGAGGAGAAGTTCGAGTGGCACGGCTCCATCGACATCGGCCCCGGCGCGATCCTGCCCCGCCCGGTCCAGGACCCCCACCCGCCGCTGTTCATGGCCTGCTCCAAGCACGACACCCTCAAGCTCGCCGCCGAACTGGGCATCGGGGCCCTGGTGATGGGCTTCGCCGGCGCCGACGACGTCCGCGAGATGCGCAAGGTCTACGACGAGGCCATCGCCACCCGCACCGGGGAGCGCTTCGTCTCCAGCGAGGTCAACGACCACCTCTCCGCCCTCTGCCCGACCATCGTCCTCGACGACGCCGAGCGCGCGCTGCGCCTGGGCACCCGCGGCCAGCGCTTCTTCGCCGAGTCCATCGCGCACTGGTACGGCAACGCCCCCGAGCCCACCGGCTGGTCCGAGGACGAGAGCGCCGAGGAACACGTGGCCGCGCTGGAGCGGGGCCGCGAGGAGCTCGTCGCCAAGCTCCACGAGGCGAACATCCCGGCCCGCCCCGTGGACACCGGCACCTACAACGCCGCGCACGCCTACGGCGACGCCCGGACGGCCATCGCCTACGTCGAGCAACTGCGCGAGATCGGCGTGGACGAGGTCATGTGCCTGATCCAGATGGGCACCGTCCCGCAGGAAGCGTGCATGGAGACCATCCGCCAGTGGGGCGAGACCGTCATCCCGCACTTCCGCGCGCTGGAGGGCTGACCGGTGTCCGTGAGTCTGGAGGGCAAGGTCGTCGTCATCACCGGAGCCGGCCGCGGCCAGGGCGCCGCCGAGGCCCGGCTGTGCGCGCGGGCCGGCGCGCGGGTCGTCGTCACCGACATCAGAGAGGAAGAGGGCCGCGCGGTCGCCGCCTCGCTCGGGGACCAGGGGCTCTACGTACGCCACGACGTGGCCGACGCGGACAGCTGGGCGGAGGTGGTCCGCGAGGCCGTACGCGCCTTCGGCACCGTATCGGCCCTGGTCAACAACGCGGCCCTGTGGCGCACCGCGCACGTGGAACGGCAGGGCCTCGAAGACTTCGAAGCCCTGCTGCGGGTCAACCTGCTCGGCCCCTTCCTCGGCATCCAGGCGGTGGCCCCGCTGCTGCGCGCCGGCGGGGGCGGCTCGATCGTCAACGTCTCCTCCACCGCCGGACTGACCGGCATCCCGGGCCACGCGGCGTACGGGTCGAGCAAGTTCGCACTGCGGGGGCTCACCAAGTCGGCGGCGCTGGACCTCGCAGGGGACGGGATCAGGATCAACTCCGTGCATCCGGGGGCGATCGACACCCCGATGGTCAGCGAGGCGGTCGCGGGGCGGGACTGGTCGCACGTGCCGCTGGGCCGGATCGGACGGCCCGAGGAGGTCGGGGAGCTGGTCCTCTTCCTCTGCTCGGACGCCTCCTCGTACATCACGGGGGCCGAGTTCACCGTCGACGGCGGGCTGACGACGCGGTGAGCGGCTCCCTCTCGCCGGCGGACGGCCGGCCGCACGACGCGGTGAGCGATTCGCTCTCCCCGCAGGCCCGCCGGCTGTGCGACGCGATGTCGGCCGGTTTCCCCGGGCCGGGGGACGTGGCGGCCCTGCGGGCCGCGTCGGCGGCGGGCCGGGCGCCCGGCGCGGACGTGGACTCGGTGCGGGACGCGACCGCGGACGGGGTCCCGGTCCGGATCTACGATCCGGCGCCGGGCTCGGCGGGTCGCCCGTTGACCGTGTACTTCCACGGCGGGGGCTGGGTGATGTGCGGACTCGACACCCACGACGCGCTCTGCCGCGCGCTGGCCGTGGCCTCGGGCACGGTGGTGGTCTCCGCCGACTACCGCCTCGCCCCCGAACACCCCTGGCCGGCTGCGCCCGACGACGCGCTGACCGTTCTGCTGTGGGCCCGCGCGCGGGCCGCGGCGCTGGGCTGCGATCCCTCGCGGGTGGTCGTCGCGGGGGACTCCAGCGGGGGCAACCTCGCGGCGGTGACCGCCTCGCGGGCCCCCGAACTGGTGGCGGGGCAGCTGCTGTTCTACCCGCCGCTGGACGCGTCGATGGACTCGCCGTCGGTCGCCGCGTACGGGCGGGGGTACTTCCACACCGCCGACCACATGGCCTGGTACTGGGACCAGTACGGCGGCGACCCGGCCCACCCGCACGTCTCCCCGCTCCGCGCCCCCGACCTGTCCGGCCTCCCGCGCACGCTGCTGGTCCTCGCGGACTGCGACGTCCTGCGGGACGAGGGCCTGGCGTACGGGCGCCGGCTGGGCGGGGCGGGTGTGGACTGCACGATCCACCTGGTCCCCGGGGTCTTCCACGGATTCCTGGGCCTGCCGCTCCCGGCCTCGGCGGCGGCGATCGCGGCGGCCGGGGCGTGGGTGGCGGGCACGGCCGCGCGGTAGGGGAGGAAAGGGGGCTGGGCGGCCGGATTCGAACCGGCGTCCTCCTCCATGCTGTGTAGGCGCACTACCTCTGTGCTACGACCCAGCCCTTGTGCGGGATCCTAGACACCGCCCCGGCGGGCGTGCACGTGAATATCACCGGCATGATGTGCGCATGTCGATATCGGTCTCCGGGGCACTGGTGCGCAACTCCCTCGCCCTGGCTGCGGAGTTCGCCGCGGTCATCCTCATGCGCGGCCCCGAGCCGCACTGGCTGCCCGTGCTGCTGGCGCTGTTCGCGTTCGTGTCCGGAGTGCCGAACGGCACCGAGGCGGGCTTCGTCCACCGGACGGTGCTGGCGACGGGGGCGGTGCTGATCGCGCTGGTCGGCAGCTACGCGTGGGACGACCACACGCTGCGTGCGGAGGGCCGGGTGGAGCGGGTGGTGGAGGCCGGGGGCCACCTGCGCACGGAGTCGGGGCGCGACCTCGGACCGCTCCCGGTGGGCTCGGCCGGGCTGCGGGTGCTGGTGGACCCGCACGGTCCGGCCTGGCGGTGGGGTACGGAGCGGCCGGGGGAGCCGGTGCTCTGGGAAACGCTGACCGGCGGCCTGGCCCTGCTCCAGACGATCTCCCTGACCCGCCTCTCCCGCCGCCCCGCCTGACGCCGCGTCCCGGACCGGCCCGGACCCGCGCCTCAATCGCCGGCGGGGCTGGATTTGCCCGCCGGGGCACACGGTGCGCTGCGCGCACGCAGCAGGCC
>NZ_JBSGXB010000275.1:0-10442 GCF_053609185.1 Streptomyces sp. NPDC054956
CCCCCGACGGGACGGCCCCGCGCGGGACGGCCCCGGCGGGCGGCACGCCGCACGGGACGCCTCGGCCCGCGCCCTGGGTGCGGACCCGGCTGCGCGCGACCCCGCTCGCCACCCTGCTCGGCGCGGCCCTGGCCTTCGTCGCCGTGCTGCTGGCCGCCGCCCTGCCGCGCGCCACGGACCGGGGAGCGGACCAGGCCCTGCGCTCCTTCCTGGAGTCCCGCGGCCCGAGTCCGACCAGCCTGTGGGTCAGCGCGCCTCCCCGCTACGGGGACCAGACCCCCCAGGACGTGGACGACGTACTGGCGACCCTGCTCGCCGGCACCGGTCCGCGGTTCGAAGTCGCGCCCTCCGGCCCCGTCCACGGTTCCTCGGCTGACTCCCGTGCGATCACCAACCCCGGGCTCGCGGCCCCCGACGGCATGCCTCCACAGCTCTCCCTCTACAACCTGCGCGAGGCCACCGACCACGTCCGGCTGGTGGAGGGCCGCTGGCCCGGCGCCCCCGCGCCCGACGGAGCGATACCCGTAGCGCTCTCGCAGAGCGCGGCGCAGTCGATCGGTGCCCGGCTCGGGATGGTGCTGGAAGCCCCCGCGGGCCCGTCCGGAATGCTCAAGGCGGAGGTGGTCGGCCTCTACACCGCGAACGACGAGGACGACGTCTACTGGACCGACCTCGGCTGCCTGACCCACGCCTGCCTCACGCGCACATCGAGCCGCCCGCCGCTGAGGTTCTGGCAGACCTCTGCCCTCATCGGCCCCGAGTCCCTGGACCGGCTCGGCGAATGGGGCGAGGGCCGCGCCCGGGACTTCTGGCGCATCCCGGTCGACACCCGGAATCTGCGCGCCGACCAGATGCCCGCCGTCGCCAAGGAACTCGCGTCCTACGTGACCGGCCCGACCGCGGCGCGCCTGCGCAAGGACACCCACCGGCCCGAGCTGGAGCTCACCTCCCGCCTTCCCGAACTGCTCACACAGGCCAAGGTCCGACGGCAGGCGGCCGCGCCGCTCGCCGCGATGGGTCCGGCCGGCGTGGCCGGGGTCGCGTTCGTCGTGTTCTGCCTGGCGGCCGGGCTCACCGGCGACCGGCGGGAGAGCGAGCTGCGGCTGCTGCTGGCCCGCGGCGGATCGCGCGCCGGGATCGTGCGCAGGCTGCTCGCGGAGAGCGCCGTCACGGTCCTTCCGGCCGCCGCGCTCGCGACGGCCCTCGCCGTGTTCCTGCTGCCGACGCCCCGGTCGGCGGGGACCGTGCTCGCCGCGTCGGCCGCCACGCTCGTGACGCTGCTGGCCTTCCCCGTACGGGCCTTCGTGCTGCTGTCTCCGCGGCGCGGGCCCGGCCCCCGCCGGCGCCTGGTCGGCGAACTGCTCGTGCTCGCCGCCACCGTGGCGGCCGTGTTCGAGGTCCGCTCGCGCGGGGTCGCACCGGCCGGCGCCGGGGTGGACCCGCTGCTGATCGCCGCGCCGCTGCTGCTCGCGCTCTGCGGCGGCCTCCTGCTGGCCCGGATCCAGCCCGCCCTGGTGGGGTCACTGGCCCGGGCGGCCGGGCGGGGTCCGGGGCTGGTCGGCTTCCTCGGGCTGGCCCGCGCCGCGCGCGGCACCGGGGGCGCGTCGCGCCCGTCCGTGCTCCCGCTCGTGGCGATGCTCCTGGCCGTCACCACCGGCGGCTTCGGCGCCACCGTGCTGACCGCGGTGGCGGACGTGCGGCTCTCGATGGTCCGTCAGGCGATCGGCGGCGACGCGCAGATCGCGGTGCCCGGCGGCACCCTCCCCGAGTCCCTGACGAAGGCCGCGAACGCGCTGCCCGGCGTACGGTCGGCGGTGAGCGTGTGGACCGACGACGACGCCTTCCTCGTCGGCACCAAGCAGGGCTCCACCCAGGTCGCCGTCGTGATCGCGGACCCGGCGGATTACGCCGAACTGTCCCGGGCCTACGGGCGCGGCACGTTCGATCCGGCGGCGCTCTCCGCGGGCGCCCCCGGCGCCCCGGTGCCCGCGCTCGTCACGGGCGACCTCGCCGCGGAGGGCGTCGACTCCTACCTGCTGCGCCTGGACGCGGGCAACGTCCAGGTGAAGGTGGCCGGGGTCATCGACGGTACCCCCGCCCGGCCGAGCGCCAAAGCCACCACGGTGGTGGTGCCGGCCGGTCCCATCGCGGCCGCCCTGCCCAAGCTGGGGCTTCCCGACCGCTGGTACGCACTGGGCCACGTCGACAAGCAGCGGCTGGAGGAACTCGTGCGCACCGCCGACCCGTCGGCGCCCGCCGACCTCTACCGCGTCCGCACCAGCGCCGCCGAGGCCGCCGAACTGGGCTCCGACCCGCTCCAGCGCTCGGCCGAGCGGCTGTTCTGGGCCTCCCTCGCCGGCGCGGCCGGATTCGCCGTCCTGGCGGTCCTGCTGACCCTGGTCCGCGCCGCCCCCGACCGCGCCGCGCTGCTGGCACGGCTGCGCACGATGGGCCTGCGCCCCCGGCAGGCGGTGCTGCTCATCCTCACGGAGTCGGTGCCCCTGGCACTGGCCGCGGCGCTCGGCGGCGCCCTGGTCGCGGCGGGCGCCGTCGCCCTGCTGGGACCGGCCGTGGACCTGTCGACGCTGGTCGGCACGAAGGTCCCGACGGGCCTGCACGTCCTCCTGCGGCCCGTACTGACCCAGGCGCTGGGCCTGGCCGTCCTCGTCGCGGGGGCCGTGCTCGCGGAGGCGGCGATCTCCGGCAGGCGACAGATCACGACCGAGTTGAGAGCGGGAGACCAGCGGTGAACACCGACCAGCCCACGTACGACGAGCTGCGGCGGCAGGCACTGGCCGCGGCCGCGCCCCGCCGCCACGGCGCGGACACGGCCATCGCCTGCGACCGCCTGGTGCGGATCTTCAGCACGGACGGGGTCGAGGTGCAGGCCCTGCAGGGTCTGGAGCTGACCGTGGCCCAGGGCGATCTGATGGCCCTGGTCGGCGCCTCCGGCAGCGGCAAGTCCACGCTGCTCAACATCCTGGCGGGCCTGGACGTGCCCACGGCCGGCACCGCCAGCGTCGGCGGCTACGACCTGCTGGAGATGTCCGCGCGGGAGCGGCTGCGCTACCGCCGCGAGGCGGTCGGCTTCGTGTGGCAGCAGACGGCCCGCAACCTGCTCCCCTTCCTGACGGCCGCGCAGAACATCGCCCTGCCGATGCAGCTGAAGGGCAACCGGCGCGGCGCCGCCAAACGCCACGCGGTCCGGACCGGAGAGCTCCTCGAAGCCCTGCAGATCGGCGACCTGGCGGGCCGCCGCCCCGCCGAGCTGTCGGGCGGCCAGCAGCAGCGGGTGGCCATCGCGGTCGCGATGGCGAACGACCCGGCGGTGCTGCTCGCCGACGAGCCGACCGGCGAGCTGGACTCCGAGACGGGCGGGGCGATCTTCGAGGCGTTCCGCACCGTCAACCGGGAACTGGGCGCCACCGTGGTCATCGTGACCCACGACCCGCTCGTCGCGGGCGAGGTCCGCCGTACGGTGGCGATGCGCGACGGGCGCACGAGCAGCGAGGTGCTGCGCCGTACCGTCACCGACGAGCACGGCGCCGAGTCGGTGAGCGAACGCGAGTACGTGATGCTCGATCGCACCGGCCGGGTGCAGCTTCCGCAGAAGTTCCTGGAGGCGCTGGGCATGGAACACCGGGTGGCGGTGGACCTCGCCGCGGACCACATCGAGCTGCGCCCCGACGACGCGTCCGCCTCGGCGCCGGACGGCTCGGCGCCGGACGCCCCGACGCCGGACGGCTCGGCCGAGGCCGCCTCGGGCTGACCGCCTCCCGGCGGGGACGTTCAGCGCGTGCGCGGTTCCCGGGCCGCCGCCTCGTCCGCCTCTTCCCGGATGTACCCGAACACCTGGCGCAGCGGCTCGCCGGGGAAGGCCTCGCGGGCGGGTCCGTGGTCCCGGAGCCGGAAGGGCGCGGGCTCGGTCGGGGTGAGCATGAGGATCAGGGGCTGGACGCCCGCCTGGTGATAGGCCGCCAGTTTGTGGTGGCCGTCGAGGAGGTAGGCGGCGATGGACTCCTCGTGGGGGCGCAGGGCCACCAGCGCGGGCCGCGCGCCGTCCCGTATCCGCCGCGCGTAGCCGCGTACGGCGTCCGCGTCGGACGGGGGCCAGCTGTCGGTGGTGAGCAGGGCGAGTTCCTCGTCGGGATACCAGTGCTCGATGTGCCCGGGGCGCGGGTGGACCAGGCGCATCACGTGCGGGGCCGGGGCCGCGGTCATCGCGTAGCGGCCGGGGGCGAGCAGCGAGAGCAGGGGCCGCAGCCGTTCCGGGTCCGGCGGCAGGAAGTGCCCGGTGCGCGGGTCCACGTCGAGTTCGGGGGCGGCCAGCCATTGCGTGAGCGCCTTGACCTCGGCGGTGCCGGGCGCGTCCCGGCCGGTGGCGCGCGAGGCCAGCCAGCCGACGCTGCCGTAGCAGTCGCAGCCCTCCAGCAGGACGGGCCGGCCCGCGAGGATCAGGAAGCTGGCCCCGTCGTTGCCGGTGACCTCGATGATGCCGAGGCCTTCGGGTACCTCGCAGACGACGGCGACAGGTTTGGTGGGCACCGGCCCAGTCTGCCAAAGTGCGGAACAGGGAGAGGGAGGGGGTCGCGGCGATGACCGAGCCATGGGTGACCACACTGGTCAACAGCATTCTGTACAACACGATGTATCACAGCGACTGTTCGGAGCTCGACGACGATCTGGTCCGCTGCTACGCACACGCCATGCGGGTGGAGCCGGTCAGCGACGCGCCGCTGTCCCGCCAGGCGGCGGGCCTGCGCGCGGTGGTCGCCTCGGACGCGAAGCTGGCGAGGTTCGAGCCGTATCCGGGGCAGCGCCCGTTCAGCGAGGCCGAGCTCCGCGACTTCCTGACCCGCATCGCGGACGAGGTCGACCGGAACCACGCCTCGGACGAGGCCGCCCCGGGCCCTGTCGAACCCGGCCCGTACCGCCTCCCGGACAGCCCCGCCGCGCAGCGCCCGAGGGGCCTGCGGGCGCTCCTGCGCCGCCGTCGCTGAACGGCGGAACCCCTGGTGCGCGTCACTTCCGTGGCCCGGGTGTCGTTAGGGCCTCGGGGTTGACTGGGGGTCGAAGGGATGACGGAATGCGGCAGTTTCCTCTGGAGATGCACCACATGGCACCCGGCCGGGTCGTCGAGTGGCGGTTGCGGTCCACGTCGGCGCGGGCCGGCGTTCCGGGCGGCACGGCGGACAGGAGGGCTTCCTTCAATCAGGACAAGCACTTCACCGTCGCCGAGGAGAGCCGCGCCGCCGACGACCCGGTCGCGTCGTGGATCGCGGTCACCTTCGAGGTGACGGGCGCGCTCGACGAGGACGCGCTGACCCGCTCGCTGCTCGCGTTCGTGCGCCGGCACGAGGTGCTGCGCTGCGAGTTCCGGCGGCTGGCGGGCGAGTTGGCGTGCGCGCCGATCCCTGCCGGTGAACTGGCCCTGGACACCGTGCAGGTGGCGTCCTTCGACCGGACCGAGGAGCTCACGGGCTTCCTCGTCGAGCGGTTCAAGCGGAGCATCGACACCCTGTCATGGCCCCTGTTCACGATGGGCGCGGTGCTCCGCGAGGACTCGGCGACGGTCTACCTCGCCTTCGACCACATCGTCTGCGACGGAATGTCGATGCCGATCGTGGTCCAGGAGGTGCAGAGCGGTTACGATGCCTCGCGCCGCGGCGAGCACCCCGACGCGGCGCCCGCGCCGAGCTATCTCGACTTCGCCGAGGAGCAGCGCCGCCGCTACCTCTCCATCGACGCCGACGACGAACGCCTGGGCTACTGGAAGGAGTTCATCGCGCGCAGCGGCGGCGACTTCTTCCCGCGCTTCCCCCTCGAACTGGGCGTGGAGCCGGGCCGGATGTACTCGATCGTCAACGAGGCCTCCCCGCTGCTGGACGCCGGTGAGGCAGAGGTCTTCGAGAAGGCGTGCCTGGCGGTCGACGGCAAGCCGTTCATGGGGGTGCTCGCCGCCGTCGCCGTCTGTCTGCGCGAGGCGGGCGGGCCGGGGGTCTACCGGGGGTTCATGCCGGTGAGCGAGCGCGGCCGCGCCGCGTGGACCAACTCGGTGGGCTGGTTCGTCAACACCATGCCCATCGAGTTCGACGCCTCGCCGGGCCGGGACTTCGAGCAGGTCATGGCCTCCGTACGGGCCGGTTTCACGGAGATGATCGGCCATGTCGACGTGCCGTTCGTCCGGGCCTGGGAGCTGCTCGCGCCCCGCGAGTTCGCCGCACGCTCCTGGCCGTACCCGGTGAACTTCTTCTCGTACATCGACATGCGCAAGTGCCCGGGCGCCGAGCGCCACGAGGACTGGCGGCCCACCTCCCACGTGTGGTCGGCCCAGGCCAACGGCGCGTGCTCCTGGTTCCAGCGGGACGCGGACGGGCTGCACATGAACTCGATCTACTCGGACACCCCCGTCGCCCGCCGGACCATGGACGGCTTCCTGGAGGCGTTGCGCGAGACGGTCCGGGAGATCGCCCGTCACGGCTCCTTCCGCCGCCCCATCGCGCTGACCCCGCCGCGCCGCCCGGCGGCGCGGACCCCGCTCGACGTGGCGGCGTTCGCCCGCCGCCGCTGAGCCCGCAGCCGCCGATCCCGCGGGGCCCGGGGGGCAGCCGGCCAGCCGGGCGGCGCGCTCCCGGAGCAGGTCCTGCTCCCGGGCGTTGCGGGTGAGCGAGGCGGCGCGTTCGAACTCGGCGCGGGCCTCCGCCGGCCGGCCGAGGCGTTCCAGCAGGTCGCCCCGTACGCTCGGCAGCAAGTGGTAGGCACGCAGGGACGGTTCCTCCATCAGGGCGTCCACCAGGGGCAGCGCCGCCGCCGGGCCCTCGGCCATGGAGACGGCGACGGCCCGGTTGAGCTCGATCACCGGCGAGGGCACCAGCAGGACCAGCCGTCCGTAGAGGGCCGCGATGGCCGCCCAGTCGGTGTCCTCGTACCGGACCGCGTCGGCGTGACAGCCCGCGATGGCGGCCTGCAGGGAGTACGGGCCGGTGCCCGCGCGGTGCAGGGCCTCGACCCCGCGCCGGATCAACAGCCGGTTCCACTTGGAGCGGTTCTGGTCGGCGAGCAGCACCGGCTCGCCGCCCGGTCCGGTGCGGGTGGCGATCCGGGAGGCCTGGAACTCCAGGAGCGCCACCAGCCCGTGCACCTCGGGTTCCTTGGGCATCAGGCCGGCCAGGACCCGGGCGAGGCGCAGGGCGTCCTCGCAGAGGGCGGGGCGGACGAGGTCGTCGCCGGCGGTCGCCGAGTAACCCTCGTTGAAGACGAGGTAGATGACCTCCAGTACGGAGGCGAGCCGCTCTTCGCGGTCGGCTCCGTACGGGACCTCGAAGGGCACGCCCGCCTTGGCGAGCGCCCGCTTCGCCCGGACGATCCGCTGGGCGACGGTCGGCTCGGAGGTCAGGAAGGCGCGGGCGATCTCCTGGGTCGTCAGGCCGCCCATCAGGCGCAGGGTGAGCGCGATCCGGGCGTCGGTGGCGAGGATCGGATGGCAGGCGGTGAAGATCAGCCGCAGCAGGTCGTCGTCGATGACCTCGGGGTCCACCAGTTCCGCCGGTTCGGCGGGCGGCGGCGCGTCCTCCAGGGACCGGCCGACCTCCGCGAGCTTGCGCGCGTACGTCTCCTTGCGGCGGACGAGGTCGACGGCGCGGTTCTTGGCGGTGGCGGTCAGCCAGGCGCCCGGTTTGTCGGGGACTCCCGACACCGGCCACTGTTCCAGCGCCGCGACCAGCGCGTCCTGGGCGAGCTCCTCGGCGATCCCGACGTCGCGCACGATCCGGGCGACGGTCGCGATGATCCGCGCCGACTCGATCCTGAACACCGCTTCGACCGCTCGGGTCGCATCCACTGCCGTCACGGCCACCCATCAGAGCAGCCGTGACGAGGCAGGGCAAACGGTGCGGCGCGGCGGCCCTCAGCTGTCGGCGATCTGGCGGAGCTCGATTCCGACCGTCCAGTGCTCGGGGTGGACCTCCAGGAAGCGCTTGGTCCACTCCAGCGCCTCGTCCTTGTCCTTGCACTGCATGAGGGCGTACCCGCCGACGACCTCCTTGGTCTCGGTGAACGGGCCGTCGGTGTAGCTGAGCTTGCCGCCGGACCAGGTGACCCTGGTCCCCTCGGAGGTGGGGAGCAGACCGGCGGTGTCCAGCATCACCCCGGCCTTGGTGATCTCCTCCAGCAGCGCGCCCATGCGCTGCTCGAAGTCGGCGGGGAAGGGGGTGTCGGGGGTGAGGCTCTGCTCGTCGATACGGACCATGGAAAGGAAGCGCGGCATGGTGACTCCTCGGTCGGGGTGGGCGGTGGGGGTCTTTCCCCCTGCCTCTCACCCCTGCGTCGAACGGGAGACTCCCGGATCGACAGCTCCCCGGGAAATTCTTCAAAGAATCTTCCGGAGCCGCCACCGGAACCGGCTGACCGCTCAACTGCCTCCAACCCCTGCTACTCGCGAGTAGGATCGCCGGGCCCAGGCCCCTCCGAGAGGAACCCCCCGATGCCGCGCATACCCTCCTCGCCCCTGCTGCTGTCCGGTCTGCTGGCCAGTGCGGCGGTGGCGCACGCGGTCGCGCCGAAGCAGTTCGACGCGATCGTGCCGCGCTCGCTGCCCGGCAGCCCGCGCCAGTGGACGTACGCCAGCGGCGTCGCGGAGCTCGCCCTCGCCGTCGGGGTCGCCCACCCGCGCACCCGCCGGGTCGCGGCGCTGGCGACGGCGGCGTTCTTCGTCGGCGTCTTCCCCGCGAACATCAAGATGGCCGCCGACGCCCGCCACCGCTCCCCCACACTGCGGGCCGTGGCGGTCGGCCGGCTGCCGCTCCAGGTCCCGCTGGTGCTCTGGGCCCGCAAGGTCGGCCGGAACGCCGCGAACTGACCTTCCGCCCGTCCGGTGCATCCGGCCGGGCCCCCGCGACCGAAGTGCCGTTCGGAGCCCCCGGTCACACGTCGGCGGATCGGGGGCTCCACCGGGCCGTGCGGTGCTCCCGCCGGCCCGGCCGCCCGCCGGTCAGCGGCTGTCGCCCGTCCAGTCCCAGTGGCCGGGGTCGGCCGCCCGCCGCCGGTAGTGGGCGCGGCCGCCCGGCCCGTAGCGCCCTATCTCCGTCGGGAGGCGGGCCTCCTCCGCGAGCTGCGGGCCGCTCCAGCCCGTGATGTCGAGCAGAAGCCCGTCGAGGGGGCCGCCGACGAGCTCGCCGTAGGCGTGCCCCGGGAGCGGACCCGGGTCGGGGTCGTCGTGGTCGGCGCCGTAGACCCGGCGCCGGAGCATCCTGTCGTCCATGCCGCCAGCTTCACAGACGGCACTGACAACGCCCTGGCCGGGCGATGATGGGAGCCACCTCGCCACCAGCGATGACACAGCACACGGCACAGGACACACGGAGCGGAGCACCACGCATGGCACGTCGGGTACACCAGCCACTGGAGGACCAGGAGTTCGACTTCATCCTCGGCATGACGGACGGGCCGGTGCTCGCCTACTTCTGCGGGACCTGGCCGAAGGCCCTGGAGGCCTGCCGGTCGATGGACGCGGTCGTCGCCGAGCTGGCGCAGGAGTACGGGACGCGGCTGACGGCGGTGCGCGTGGACATCACCCGCTGCCCCGCACAGACCAAGCGGTACGAGGTGACGGGCGCCCCGACCGCCGTCCTCATCGCGGACCGCGAGGCGGTGGCGACCCAGGCCGGGCCGATGACGGGAGCGCAGCTCCGGGAGTTCCTGGACGCCCACCTCTGACCCTCCGGCCCGCGCCGCCCCGCCCCGCCGCTTGCTCCATCTCGGCGAAGGCGAGCAATCTGGCCGAAAGTCACGTGGATCGGATAGGTGCCTGAGGCATGTAATGGTTCCGGCGAAACGGAACCATCGCGTGCGAGGTGCTGTATGTCCGAGAAGACCGTTGCCTTCCCCCAGGACCGGACCTGTCCCTACCACCCGCCGGCGGCCTACGAGCCCCTGCGCGCGGGCCGGCCGCTCTCCCGCGTCACCCTCTTCGACGGCCGCTCCGTGTGGGTGGTCACCGGGCACGCCGAGGCGCGGGCCCTGCTCTCCGACGGGCGGCTCTCCGCCGACCGGCAGAACGTCTCCTTTCCCACGCCCAACAAGCGGTTCAAGGGTCTCCAGAACCGCCGCACGGCGCTGATCGGTGTCGACGACCCCGTCCACAACACCCAGCGCCGGATGCTGATCCCGAGCTTCTCGCTGGGGCGCACGGCCGCGCTGCGCCCCCGGATCCAGGAGACGGTGGACCGGCTGATCGACGCGATGGTCGCGGCCGGTCCGCACGCGGAACTGGTCGGCGCGTTCGCCCTGCCGGTGCCTTCGATGGTGATCTGCGCGCTGCTGGGAGTCCCGTACGAGGACCACGAGTTCTTCGAGAACCAGTCCCGGCGGCTGCTGCGCGGTCCGGAGCTCGCCGACGTGGAGGACGCCCGCGAGCAGCTGAACGGCTATCTGCGCGAGCTCAT